>CAIUCF010000083.1 GCA_903897565.1 uncultured Rhodospirillales bacterium
CCACAGCCCGTTCCCGATCTTCCTCTCCCTCGCCGACCAGCCGGTCCTCATCGTCGGCGGCGGCGAGATGGCGGTGGCCAAGCTGCGCCTGTTGCGCCCGACCGGCGCCCGACTGATCGTCGTCGCCGCCGATCCCTCCGCCGAAATGACCGTAGCAATCACCGATGCCGGGGCTGAAATGCGACAGCGCGATTTCCTGTCCGGGGATCTCGACGGGGTACGGCTGTGCTTCGTCGCCCTCGACGACATTGCGGCGACCGCGCGGGTGGTCGAGCAGGCCCGCGCCCGCGCCATCCTCGTCAATGCCGTCGACCGACCCGCGCTATGTGATTTCACCGTGCCCGCCGTGGTCGACCGCGCCCCAGTCACCATCGCGATCTCGACCGGCGGCGCCGCCCCGGCGTTAGCGCGCGATCTCCGCCGCCGCATCGAGACCGTGATCCCGAGCGCCTATGGCCGGCTGGCGACGATCTGCCGGCGCTGGCGCGAGCGCGTCGCGGCTGCAGTTCCCGATCCGGCCCGCCGGCGCCGCCTGTGGGACAGCGTGCTCGATGACGCCGAGGCGATGCTCGCGGCCTCCGATGCACAAGCCGAGGATCGCATCGCCCGTGCCGTCGCAGCGGCGTTGCGCGCTCAGAACGCCAGGCCGAAGGGCCGGGTCAGCCTCGTCGGCGCCGGACCGGGCGATCCCGAACTGCTGACCTTGAAGGCGCTGCAGGCGATCCAGCGCGCCGACGTCATTCTCTACGACCGCCTGATCGACCATGGCATCCTCGACCTCGCCCGCCGCGGCGCCCGGCGCATCGATGTCGGCAAGCGCTGCGCCAATCACGTCATGAGCCAGTCGGCGATCAACGCCCTGCTGATCGAGCACGCGAAGGCCGGCGAGCATGTCGTCCGCCTCAAGGGCGGCGATCCGTTCATCTTCGGTCGCGGCGGCGAGGAGCTCATCGCCCTGCGCGAGGCGGGCCTCGAGGTCGAGGTCATCCCCGGGGTCACTGCCGCCTGCGGTGCGGCCGCTCGCCTCGGCATTCCCCTGACCCACCGCGACCTCTCGCATGGCGTGCATTTCCTGACCGGACATGGCAAGGAGGGCGGGCTGGCGCCGCAGGACTGGGACGCGCTCGCCGCCTCGCCTGGCACGCTCGCGGTCTATATGGGCGCCAATACCCTGCCGCAATTCTCGGCCCGGCTGATCGCTGCCGGCATGGCGACGACGATGCCGGCGCTGGCGATCGAGAGCGCGACCCTGCCGGGCGAGCGCGCCGTCGCCGGGACCCTGGCGAGCCTGCCGGCACAGCTGCACGATCTCGGCCTTAACGGCCCGACCCTGATCCTGATCGGCGCCGTCATCGCCCTTCGCAACCCCGCTGCCAGCGATCCCGGCGTCACAATGTCCGCAACCTGAACCACAGGAAGCATTACGTCCGCCCCCCCTATTCTGATATGAGGTGAGGAGCGTGGTCCGGCGCTTGCGTGGGTCCGTGCCAAGGCCGGGGCGCCTGCAGGGCGATACCGGGACGTCACGTTATCGTGTTGGGGGATCGCATGCGGCTGGGTGAACTTCTCGTGGGTCGCGGCCTGGTCACCGTGGCCCAGATCGAACAGGCGACCGAGCGCCAGCGCACCGAGGGCGGACGGCTCGGCGAGAACCTGATTGCACTCGGCATGCTGACCGAGGAACAGCTGGAATCGGTGATCCACGACACGCCGGTCTCGCCGCGCAACGTCGCCGAGACCGGGATCTCCCAGGCCAATCTGCTGGCATTGATGCTGAAATTCATGCTCCAGCAATCCTGCGAGACGGTCATGGATCTGTCCGACCGCATGATGCTGCTGTCCCAGGTCGTGCAGGAACTGGTCGAGGACGCGACCCAGAAGAAGCTGATCCAGGCCACCGGCTCGATCGCCGTCGGCATCGTCTCCCATATCCGCTATTCCTTGAGCGACCGCGGCCGCATGGCGGCGATGGAAGCGCTCGCCCAGAACCAGTATCTCGGCCCCGTGCCGGTGCCGCTTGCCGCCTATCAGGGCCAGATCCTGCGCCAGCGCATCACCAACGAGGTCACCGACGCCGAAGCCTTCCGCAAATGCTTCGAGGGCCTGATCATCCCCGAGCATTTCCTGCGCAAGATCGGCCCGGCCGTGAATGCCGGCCGCACCGTGTTGCTGTTCGGCCCGCCGGGCAACGGCAAGACCACCATCGCGACCAAGATCGCCGGGCTGTTCAAGCACATCGTCTACGTGCCCTACGCCGTCGAGATCGATGGCCAGATCATGAAGGTCTACGACCCCGCGGTACATATCCGCAAAGTCTCGGAAACCGACGCCGCGCTGCTCGCCAACCAGGCCGGCGTCCGCCGCGAGCAGTTCGACCAGCGCTGGGTCGCCTGCAAGCGCCCGGTCGTGGTCGCTGGCGGCGAGCTGACCCTAGAAATGCTCGATCTGCAGATGAGCGCGGAGGCGCATTTCTACGAGGCGCCGCTGCACATCAAGGCGCTCAACGGCGTCTTCATCATAGACGATTTCGGCCGCCAGCAGGTGACACCGGAAGCGCTGCTCAATCGCTGGATCGTGCCGATGGAGAGCCGGGTCGACTTCATGAAGCTCAACACCGGCAAGAGCTTCTACATCCCCTTCGACGAACTGCTGATCTTCTCGACCAATCTCGCCCCCGACGACCTGATGGATCCGGCGTTCCTGCGTCGCATCCCCTACAAGATCAAGCTGTTCGAGCCGACCAAGGACGAATACCGCCAGATCTTCACCGGCATCGCCAAGTCGGTCGGCCTGGAGCTTACCGACGAGATCTTCGATTTCATCATCGAGCAGCTGACCGTCGAGAACAATTACGCGCTCGCCTACTACCAGCCGAAGTTCATCTGCGACCAGATCATCGCCGCCTGCAAATACGAAGGCGTCCCGCCCCGCTTCACCCAGGAACTGGTCTCGGAAGCGCTCTCCAACCTCTACGTCCAGATCGCGACCAAGATGGCCGCCAAGGCCGAGGCAGCGCAGCGGGCGGGCTGAGGAGGGAATCCACTCAGGAGCCGCCCGGTTTGAGGACGCACTTTATCCCGGCTTTCCCCGGGATGAGGGGTAGGGTTGATCGCATGAAAATTGCGACGATCCGGCAATGCGGCGACCTCAAACGAGGTTGTCATCCCGGCGAAAGCCGGGATCCAGTGCTTGGGCTGATGACAGCGTCGCCGAGAATGTTACTGTGGAGGCAACTATGACCTCGGCGAACCCCCCGCATAACTTCCCCCTCATCCCCGCCGCCTTCTTCGGCATGGTGCTCGGCATCGCGGGACTCGCCAATGCCTGGCGGGTAGCGCATCGGATCTGGGGGATGCCGGCGCAGATCGGCGAGGCGGTGATGGCGGTGGCTGCACTGGTCTGGGCCGCGCTGGTCATCCTGTTCGCGCTGAAATGGCTGCTCGCCCGCGAGCAGGCGCTCGAAGAGGTCCGGCATCCGGTCCAATGCTGCTTCATCGGGCTCGCCGGGGTGGCGACGATGCTGATCGCCAATGGCGCGCTGCCCTATTCGCGGATCACGGCAGAAATCCTCTACGGCCTCGGCGCCGCCTTCACCATCGGCTTCGGCGTCTGGCGCACGGGACAGCTCTGGCAGGGCGGACGCGAGCCCGGCGTGGCGACGCCTGTACTTTATCTGCCGACCGTCGCCGGCGGCTTCGTCACCGCGACGGTGGCCGGGGCGCTGGGATATCCGGAATGGGGCCAGCTCGCCTTTGGCGCCGCCACCCTGTCCTGGCTCGCGATCGACTCGGTGCTACTGCAGCGCTTCTACACCGTCACCCTGCCGCCGCCGCTGCGGCCGACCCTGGGAGTGCAGCTGGCCCCGCCCGCCGTCGGCGCCGTCGCCTATCTCGCCGTCAACGGCGATCGCCCGGATTTGTTCGCCCATGCCCTGATCGGCTACGGCTTGTTGCAGGCGCTGCTGATGCTGCGGCTGCTGCCCTGGATCCGCGAGCAGCCTTTCACCGCGGCCTATTGGGCCTTCACCTTCGGCATTACCGCGCTGGCCACGGCGCCGCTGCGCATGGTCGAGGGCGGCGATCGCGGTGCCATCGCCATCCTGGCGCCGTGGCTGTTCACCGGCGCCAACCTCGTCGTCGGTGTGATCGCGCTGGCGACCCTGCGTCTGATCACGCAGGGAAGATTGTTGCCGAAGCCGCCGCCCGCCCTCGCGGCACCGCGTTAATCTTCCAAAGGTTGTCAACCGCAGCCACGATAATAACCATTAATTCACCTCCTCGACCCTATGCTGGTGCCCGCGAGGGGGAATGATTAAGCGGTTGCTATTGAGTCTGTTGCTCTTGTCTTCGGTTGTGGCGGGTTCCGCCCGTGCTGAGGACAGCGTCGTGCTGACGACGGTGGCATGGCCGCCCTACACGGTAGACAACGCAGCGAATAGCGGCACCAGTGCCGCCGTCGTCACCGCGGCCTTCGCCTTGGAGGGCGTCTCGGTGCGCTATGTCTTCCTGCCGTGGAACCGCGCCATCGATACCGCGCACCATGGTGGCGCGGATGGTTTCTTTCCCGCCTATCAGCGGCCGCCAAACCCGAACTGGGTAGTCTCCAACCCGATCGGCACCGGTCCTTTCTATTTCGTCGAGC
>CAIUCF010000084.1 GCA_903897565.1 uncultured Rhodospirillales bacterium
AGCCTAGCACCATACCGGCCGGGCATGGCTTCCATGAGGCAGTTTTGTGACGAAACGGCGCGGTGCTTCAGGAGCGCCGCGGCCGTTCGCGCGGCTCAGCGCTTGGCGGGATTCGCGGAGAAGTGCTTGGCGAACTTGTCGGCGACGCCCTTCCAGCTGTCGGCATCCGAGGGCGCGTCGATCTTGCGCGTCACGTTCGGCCACTTCTCGGCGTATTCGCGGTTGGTCTCGAGCCACTTGTCGGCATCGGGGTGGTTCGAGGGCACGATCGCTTCCGCCGGGCATTCGGGCTCGCAGACGCCGCAATCGATGCATTCATCGGGATTGATGACGAGCATGTTCTCGCCTTCGTAGAAGCAGTCCACCGGACAGACCTCGACGCAGTCGGTGTACTTGCACTTGATGCATGATTCGGTAACGACGTAAGTCATTCTCTCAATTCCCGTTTTGTACGATCGACGCCCTTGGCGGCGAGCCAACTCGCGCAACACCTCGTGGCCGTCACAGCGTGAGCCTAGGGGCTAGCACTGATTTACAGGCGCAGCAACGCGGTTTGCCGTGTGGGTGGGGTGCGTAACACGAGCCGTTGCGGGCTTCAACCCTCAAGCATTCTCAGGCGGACCCGAGGTGGCCGGCGTATCGGGATCGCTGTCGAGCAGTGGTTCCCATGCATCACTTTCCAACGGCCGCCGACGACCCGGATCGGGTTCGTGATAGAGCGTCGCGGCCTCGCGCGCCGGGCCGCGCCGTGTCCCCGCGGCCAGGATTTCGATCATCAGCAGGAAGCGGCCGCGCGGCACTTCCAACCGGTCGCCCGGCTTGACGGTTTGCGCCGGCTTGCGCACCGGTTGGTCGTTGACGCGCAGCATACCGGTCTCGCACAGCTTGGCCGCGAGACCTCGCGTCTTGCAGAAGCGGGCGTGCCAAAGCCATTTGTCGAGGCGGATGCGACCCTCTGTCACGGCATGATCTCGAGCTTTCGCAACGCTGCGAAGGGGTGGTCGTCATGGCCGAGCGGCCTGGCGCGGCGATCGGTGGGGCGGGCGGGCTTGCGACGTCGACCCGGGACGAAGCGGCTGACGCCGTCGGCCGGCTGGTCGCGATAGCCGAGGGCGGCGACGACGGAGGCAAGTTCGGCGAGCGGTGTCGCCACCAGCACGGCGAGGCTGCCATCGAGCGTGACCGGTCCGGCCTGCGCGCGCTCCCGCAGGGCTGCTGCCAGCTTCTCGAGGCGATCCGCGCGAATCGCGCGGCTACCGACGCGGCGGTAACCGATGGCGAGGCAGAATTCGTCATTCCAGCCCGTGGCGACGGCGACCCGGCCCGGCGGCGGCAGGGGGGCTGGACGGGCGAGACCGTGATACGTCGCCCACAGCAGCGCCCGCAATGCCACGGCGGCCGGCTTGAGCAGGGGATCGAGATAGATCGACACTTCGCCGATCCGCAGGCCGAGTCGCTGCAGCAATGCGCGATCAGGAGCGCTCACGCTCGCATCGGTGGCGGCATCGCCGCGATCGATGCTGCCGAGACCTTCCGCCAGGCGATAGAGCAGGCCACGGCCGGCCGGGCTCAGCTTCGGTTGCTCGGTCATCAGGGGCGACAATACCCGGGCGATGCGGTCGCGGACGAAAGTCATGAGGCGGCGGCGGACCTGGTCGCGCGCATCGCCCTCTAGGAATGGGATTTCGGCGAGCTCGACACGCGGGGCGAGCGCGCTGTCGCCTGCGACCAGCATGCCGAGATTGGTGTCTTGCCACTGGATGACGCCATCCTCGCCGAGTGCGAGGTCGCCGTCCTTTGCCTGTGCCAGGCCGCGGGCGCGCGCGAGGACTTCGTCTCGCAGCAGTCGATTGGCGGCGGTCAGGAGCAGTTTCGCCTCGGCACCGACGGCATTGGCGTCGGCGACGAAGCGCAACCCCTTCATGTCGCCGATATACTGGCCCTCGACCATGACCTCGCCGGCTTCGGTGACCAGCACGGCGAGGTCGCGGCGGCTCTTCAGGTGCTTGACCAGGACCGCGGAGCGCTTGTCGACGAAACGCTGGGTGATGCGGTCATGGAGTGCGTCGGAGAGGCGATCCTCGATGGCGCGGGTGCGTTCCTGCCAGCCGGCGCTGTCTGCCATCCAGCCGGGTCGATGGGCGATATAGGTCCAGGTGCGGATATGGGCGATGCGTTGCACCAGCGTGTCGATCTCGCCTTCCGGCCGGTCGAGCCGGGCGATCTGCGCCGAAACCCAATCCGCGGGCAGGCGTTCGCCGCCGGTCGTCAGATAGCGGAATATCTGACCGAGCAGCCTGGCGTGATGCTCGCTCATCACCTTGCGGAAATCCGGAATCTGGCAGACGTCCCAGAGCAGCCTGCTTACAGCCGGATTGGTCGCACGGCGGGCGATGTCGGATTGTCGCAGCAGGGCCTGCAGCGCGACATGATCATCGGCTTCCGCAGCGCGGGCGAGGAACGGGTATGGCGGGGGGCGCTCCAGGCTCTTCAGCAGCGCTGGACCGGTGCGGAAATCGAGATTGGCGTTGCGCCACCACAGCATGGTCAGCGGGTCGAAGCGATGGGCCTCGATCGCCTCGACGATTTCCGGCTCGATCGTCTCGACCTCGTCCGTCACCCCGAACGTGCCGTCGTTCATGTGCCGTCCGGCGCGGCCGGCGATCTGGGCGATCTCGGCCACGGTCAGGCGGCGCGGCCCGCGACCGTCGAACTTGGCGAGGCGGGCGAAGGCGACATGGTCGAGATCCATGTTCAGGCCCATGCCGATCGCGTCGGTCGCGACCATGAAATCGACCTCGCCGGCCTGATACATCGCGACCTGGGCATTGCGCGCACGTGGGCTCAGGGCGCCGAGCACGACCGCGGTGCCGCCGCGCTGGCGCCGGACTAACTCGGCGATCGCGAAGACGTCGGAGACCGAGAAGGCGACGATGGCGCTGCGCGGCGGCAGGCGCGTCACCTTGCGAGCGCCGGTATAGGTCAGCTGGGAGAAGCGTGGCCGCGTGACGATCTCGGCTTCGGGGGCGAGCTTCTTCAGCAACCCGCGCACGCTGTCGGAGCCGAGGAACATGGTTTCGTGGATGCCGCGGGCATGGAGGATGCGGTCGGTGAAGACGTGGCCGCGTTCGGGATCGCCGGCGAGTTGGACCTCGTCGACGGCCAGGAAATCGACGGGCCGATCGAGCGGCATCGATTCGACCGTGCACACGAACCATTGCGGGCGCGGCGGGATGATCTTTTCTTCGCCGGTGATCAATGCCACGGCGTTGCGGCCCTTCAGGCGAACGATGCGGTCGTAGTTTTCGCGCGCGAGCAGGCGCAGCGGAAAGCCGATCATGCCGCTGGAGTGCCCAATCATCCGCTCGATCGCGAGATGAGTCTTGCCGGTATTGGTCGGGCCGAGGACGGCCGTCACGCGCCCGCTATGCTCGAACATCGCCATCACCGCAAAATTGAGCCGCGTGCGGCCGAATGCAAGTGCCAAAGCGGGGCTTGCACCGAGGCGTCACTCCCTACATATGAGGCGGGTCTTCAACCCCTTTGCAGATTTGACCAGAAACGGACCATGGAAGAAACCAGACATTTTCAAGCGGAAGTCAGCCGCCTCCTCGATATCGTTGTCCACTCGATCTACAGCGACAAGCGAGTGTTCCTGCGGGAACTGGTCTCCAACGCCTCCGATGCCTGCGATCGACGCCGTTACGCCGCGTTGACCGATTCCGGCCTCGGCGCCGCCAATGGCGAGTACCGTGTCATCCTGATTCCCGACGCTGAAGCCAAGACCCTCACCGTCGAGGATAACGGCATCGGCATGTCGCATGACGAGCTGATCGAGAATCTCGGCACGATCGCGAAGTCGGGCACCGCCGCCTTCCTCGGCAGCCTCGGCAAGGACGCCAAGCGCGACGTCACCATGATCGGCCAGTTCGGCGTCGGCTTCTATTCGAGCTTCATGGTGGCCTCGAAGGTCGAAGTGACCTCGCGCAAGGCCGGGGCCACCGAGGCTTTCAAATGGGTCTCTGACGGCCAGGGCTCCTTCACCATCGCCTCGGCCGAGCGCGAAGACATTGGCACCGCGATCGTGCTGCATCTGCGCGAGGGCGAGGAGGACTACCTTTCCGGCACCCGGCTGCGCCATGTCATCAAGACCTATGCCGATCACATCACGCTGCCGGTGCTGCTGCGCGAAGACGGCAAGGACGAGCCGCTCAACTCGGCCTCGGCGCTGTGGACCCGGCCGAAATCGGAGATCACGGCCGAGCAGTACAAGGCGTTCTATCACTCGGCCAGCCATAATTTCGACGAGCCCTGGCTGACCTTGCACTGGAAGGCGGAAGGCACGATCGAATACACCGGCCTGATCTTCGTGCCGACCAGCAAGCCGTTCGATCTGTTCGATCCGGCGCGCAAGCACAACGTCAAGCTCTATGTCCGCCGCGTCTTCGTCACCGACGACTGCCAGGAACTGGTTCCCTCCTACCTGCGTTTCCTCAAGGGCATCGTCGATAGCGAGGATCTGCCGCTCAACCTCAGCCGCGAGACCCTGCAGGCCAATCCGATGCTGGGTAAGATCCGCCAGGGCTTGGTCAAGCGCGTGCTCGGCGAATTGTCGAAGAAGGCGACCGAGGCCCCGGCCGATTACGCTGCATTCTGGGAAACCTTCGGCGCCGTCCTCAAGGAAGGGCTCTACGAGGATTTCGAGCAGCGCGAGACCCTGCTCAACCTCGCCCGTTTCCGCTCGACCAGCGAGGAGGGCCTGACGAGCCTCGAGGCCTATGTCGGTCGTATGAAGCCGGGCCAGAAGCATATCTACACCATTACCGGCGACAGCTTCGAGGCCGCCACGCGCAGCCCGCAGCTCGAAGGCTTCCGCGCCAAGGGCGTCGAAGTCCTGCTCATGACGGATCCGGTCGACGAGTTCTGGATGTCGATGGTCCACAAGTTCAAGGAGATCGAGTTCAAGTCGGTCACCCGCGGCGGCGCGGATCTCGAGGCGATCGAGGGTGCCACCGCCGACGACCAGAAGGACAAGGAGCCGCCGGCCAATACCAGCAACCTCATCGCCTTGCTCAAGCTGACCCTCGGCGATGCCGTCAAGGATGTCCGCAGTTCCGTCCGGCTCACCGACAGCGCGGTCTGCCTCGTGGCCGACGAGGGCGACATGGATATCCATCTGCAACGGTTGCTGCGTCAGCACAACAAGGGCGAGGAGACGGCGAAGCGGATTCTCGAGATCAATCCGAGCCATCCACTGATCCGCAGCCTCAATGCCAAGATCGGCGCCGAGGGCGGGACCGATGCGCTGGAAGACGCAGCGTGGTTGCTGCTCGATCAGGCGCGGATCGTCGAGGGTGAGAGCCCGACGGATCCGGTCGCGTTTGCGGCGCGCCTGGCCAAGAGCCTGCAACGGAGCCTGGGAGCCTGAGCCCCGGCGGCGATGTCATGCCACGAAGGGATCGACGCATCTGCATCGATCCCTTCGTCGCCTTAGCTCAAAGCTGAGAGCTTCGCCGCTTCCAGGCGCCGGGCCATTTCCTCGTCGAGCGCGCCCGTGCGCCAATCCTGCAGCGCGTTGACGCGGCGGCGCTGGACCATCTCGGCATATCGCAAGGGCGTGTCGTTCTTCTCCTGGCGTTCGTCGCGGGGAACGATCGGCAGCATCTTGGCGAGTATGTCCAGATGGACCCACAGCTCGCTGCCGACCCAATCATCGGCGCCTTTGGCGTAGCCGACGACATAGTCCCAGCCGTCGAGAAGCCAGGAGAGCCGGGCCACGCCGCCCAGGATCTTGGGAAAATGCTGATTCCAGCGGCGGACGACGTCGGGGAGATCGTTGAGGCGCTGGTCGATCCCCAGCAGCGTGTCCTCAGCGGGTGTGAGCGTCATCTGCGCCACTTCTGCCGCGAAATGAAAGAAACCCGCGGCCTCCACATTGGCGCGCGCCCCGCGATTA
>CAIUCF010000085.1 GCA_903897565.1 uncultured Rhodospirillales bacterium
GCCTTGCGGCGCAGTCCCGCGGTATCGACGAGCTTGATCTTGTGGCCCCGCCATTCCCATTCGATGGCGATGGCGTCGCGGGTGATGCCGGCTTCTGGACCCGTGAGCAGCCGGTCCTCGCCGATCAGCCTGTTCGCCAAGGTCGATTTGCCGACATTGGGGCGGCCGATGATGGCGAGCTGCAGCGGCTTCAGCTCGTCGTCGGTGATGTTGTCGTCACCTGCCGCCGCTTCGGCGCTCTCGGCCTCCGCTTCGGCCTTGGCATAGGGCAGCAGGGCGTCGAACAGATCGCTCAGGCCCTCGCCATGCTCGGCCGAGATCGCGATCGGGTCGCCCAGGCCCAGTTCGAAGGCCTCATAGGCGCCGGCGGTGCCGCTGCGGCCTTCGGCCTTGTTGGCGACCAGGATTACCGGCACGCGGCGGCGGCGCAGCAACTCGCCGAAATGGGAGTCCATCGGCGTCACGCCGATCCGGGAATCGATCACCATCAGCACGACATCGGCGTCGTCGATCGCCCGCTCGGCCTGCTGGCGCATCCGCGCCGACAGGCTGGCGTCGGGGGCGTCCTCGAGGCCGGCGGTATCGATCACGCGGAATTCGAGATCACCCAGCCGGGCATTGCCCTCGCGGCGGTCACGGGTGACGCCGGGGGTGTCATCGACGAGTGCGACGCGCTGGCCGACCAGTCGGTTGAACAGCGTCGACTTGCCGACATTGGGGCGACCGATGATCGCCACGGTAAAACTCATAGTCAACGACTCGTCTTGAAGCGGGTTTTCCTGATGGAATACCGCGCACCATAGCGGAACTTGGCATGACGATAAGCGATATTACTGCAAGGCCGGGTCCGGTTACCGGGCCATGGCCGGCGGGGTCAGTCCTTCGGGGTGTCGCCCCGCGGCTGTTGCGCGAAGATGAAGCCGGCGATCAGCGCGGCGATGGTGAGCGGCTTCGCCAAGGCGCGAAGCTCGACATCCATCGCTTCGCCGAGCGCCAGGGTCGAGACCGGGCTGCGCGCAGGCCGCAACGAGCCCGCGATTCCGACCAGAATTCCGGCTAGAACGAGCAGGATCAGGCCGGTCAGTGCCGCCGCGCCGGCAGCCCCGAACCGGGGAACCAGCCAAAGGTCCCCGGCGATCGTGAAATAGACGAGGGCGATCAGGGCGATCACCGCCGCCGCGAGAAGCAGCTTCTGGCGCAGCAGGGCGCGGCGCAAGGCGGCGCCGAAACTCTCGATCGCGGCAGCGACGACCATCCCGAGCATGGGGCGGCCCCTAGCGCCGGTCGGTGAACTTGCCGAGCAGCAGCCCGACGCCGAGGGCGATCAGCACCGCCGAGAGCGGCCGTTCGGTGATCTTCTGCTCGAGAGTGGCGATACTCTCGCCGCTCGCCCGCCGCAGCTCCTCGCCCGCCTTGTGGACGGTCTCGGCGACCTTTTCGCCGACGTCATGGGCCGCGCCGAGGCCACGCGAGGCCTGCTGGGCCGTCAACGCCGCGATCGTCTGCGTCAGCGCGGTGACGTCTTCACGCAACCGCTTCAGGTCGACCTGGACGTTGTCGACCTCGTTCTTCACTTCACTTACGGCCATCACGATCTCCTCGAGTACAGGTTAGCCCCCGCGTCGCATCGCTGCCGATGCCGCGGGGCTCAGCGATAACGGGCAAGCGGGCCGTAAAGTTCCGGGCGACGGTCGACGAGGTAGGTATTCGCGGCCCGCGAGGGCGCGAGGCGGGCCGGATCGATCTCGGCCAGGATCAGGCCGGGCTCCACCCCTGCGCGGGCGAGGTCGCGGCCATCGGGTCCGGCGACCGTGCTCTGGCCGCAATAGCGGAGCTCGCCTTCGACGCCGCTGCGGTTGGCATAGGCGACGAAGACCTGGTTCTCGAAGGCGCGCACGCCGATCATGCGCTCGGCGACGTATGTGAACTCGTCCATCTGCGCGGTCGGCACGATCACGAGATCGACCCCGGACTCCGCGAGCAGCCGCACGGCCTCGGGAAACTCGAC
>CAIUCF010000086.1 GCA_903897565.1 uncultured Rhodospirillales bacterium
CGGACGACGCCGCCATAGGCGTCGATCTCGTCCATCACCTTGCGCATTTCCTGCTCCATGCGGTCGGTCAGGAATTCGACGAGATGGCTGCCGCCGAGCGGGTCGACCGAGGCGGCGATGCCGCTCTCGTAGCCGACGATCTGCTGGGTTCTGAGCGCGAGCTCGGCCGAGAACTCGGTTGGGATCTGGGTGGCCTCGTCGAAGGCGGCGGTGAAGATCGATTGGGCGCCGCCCATGACCGCGGCCATGGTCTCGATCGCGACCCGCATCACGTTGTTGTAGGGCTGCGCCGCGGTCAGCGACGAGCCGCCGCAGACCACGCCGAAGCGGAACATCAGCGCCTTTTCGTCGGTGACGCCGTAGCGCTCGTTGAGCAGCTTTGCCCAGAGCCGGCGACCGGCGCGGAACTTCGCGACCTCCTCGAAGAAGTCCATGTGGACATAGAAGAAGAAACTCAGGCGCTTGGCGAATTTGGCGATGTCGCCGCCGCGCGCGATCAGCTCGTCGACATAGGCGATGCCGTTGGCGAGCGTATAGGCCATCTCTTCGACCGCGGTCGAACCGGCATCGCGGACATGGGCGCCGGCGATCGAGATCGGGTTGAAGCGCGGGGTCGCGTCATTGGCGTAGAGGATGGAATCCGCGATCAGCCGCATCGACGGCCTGACGGGGAAGATCCAGGTGCCGCGCGCGACATACTCCTTGAGGATATCGTTCTGGATGGTGCCGGTGAGCTTGGCCCTCGGGATGCCGCGCTTGTCGGCACAGGCGACATACATCGCGTAGATGATCGCGGCGGTGCCGTTGATCGTGAACGAGGTCGAGATCTTGGCAAGATCGATGCCGTCGAACAGCGCCTCCATCTCGGCAAGGTTCGAGATCGAGACGCCGACCTTGCCGATCTCGGGCCGCGCCATGGGATCGACCGGGTCGTAGCCGCATTGCGTCGGCAGGTCGAGGGCGACCGAAAGGCCGGTCTGACCCTGCTCCAGCAGGAAGCGGTAGCGCGCGTTGGATTCCTCGGCGGTCGAAAAGCCGGCGTATTGCCGCATCGTCCACAGCCGGCCGCGGTAGCCGTCGGGGAAGATCCCGCGGGTGAAGGGGAATTCGCCGGGAGTCTCATCCCCGCCCCCGCCATGGTCGGCGGCGGTCGCGACGACCGGGATCTCGATCCCCGACGGGGTTCGATAGGCGGGCACCGGTTCCTCAGCGGGCGATCCGATTTCGCGGGCGATGCTCATGCCGGTCCCCTTCAGCTCTTGGACATCGCGGCGACCGCCGCCCAATGGTCGTCATGAACCCAGGTCGTCGTGAACTGGGCCGTCTCGGTTGCGGATTGTTCGGCAGCCGACGCGCCGAAGCGGTGGCCGATGGCCAGCGCCTTGATCGCCCGCATCACCTGCGGCTTGCGCTTCGCGAGGCGGGCGATGTAGCCGCTGACAAACTCGGCACCCGCTTCACCCGCCGGCGCGACGGCGTCGAACAGACCGAATTGCTGTGCCGTCTCGGCATTCATCAGCTCAGCCGTCGCCAACAGATGCACCGCCTTGCTGGACGGCAACAACCGGAACAGATCGCTGCCACCGCCCCAGGAGGTCGTGATGCCGAGGCTCGACTGTAGGAAGCCGATCCGGGCATTGGCGGTGGCAATCCGGATGTCGCAGGCGAGTGAGAGTTCCGCGCCGCCGCCGAGGGCGTCGCCATTGACCAGGGCGACGACCGGCACCGGGAATCGGCGAATCTGGTCAAGCGCGGCACGGGTCGACGTCGCAAACGCCGCCGCGGCGGGCTCGTCGCGGATCGCCATCAGCTCCTTGAGATCGCCGCCGGCGCAGAACGCCTTCTCGCCCGCCCCGGTCAGGACGGCGACCACGACATCGTCGCGATCCCGCCAATGCGCGAAGGTAGCGCCGATCTCGGCGATCAGGGCCAAGTTCAGGGCATTGCGGCTTTCAGGCCGTTGCAGGGTGACGGTGAGGACGCCGCCGATAAACTCGGTCGAAACCAGCGCGGTCATTTGCCACCGCCGATCTGGGCGCAGATCTCGCCGAGATGTCGGCGATGATTGTCGATATCGGCCAGCATCCGCGGCATCGGCCCGGCCACGGCGATGGCGTAGTCGCTGCCGTCGAGCTTCAACGGCATCGCAATCGCCATGACATCGGCCACATTCTCGCCGCGTGTCGTCGTAAAACC
>CAIUCF010000087.1 GCA_903897565.1 uncultured Rhodospirillales bacterium
CATCTCGCGCCGCAGGTCGGTGGTGACATCGCGCATGCGCTGGACGCTCTGGATGATGTGCGGCGTAATCAGCACCAGCAGTTCGGTGCGGGCATTGTTGTTGCTCGTCGAGCGGAACAGGGCGCCGACATAGGGGATGTTCTGGACGTAGGGCACGCCGTAATGCTCATGCGAGACCTGGTTCTGGATCAATCCGCCGAGTGCGACGGTCTCGCCGTCCTGCACCGCGACCGTGGTGTTGATGCGGCGATCCGAGATCGTCGGCGACGCCGCCTGCGAGGCGGTCTGCGAGGTTGCGGTGCTGACGGCGCTGACCTCCTGGCTGACATCCATGGTCACCAGCCCGCCCTCGTTGACGCGCGGCGTGACCTTGAGGATGACACCCGTCGACTGGTACGAGATCGAATTGATCACCGGCGAGTTGGTGCCGATCGTGCTTTGCGACGAGGCGGTCGAGATCGGCACCTGATCGCCGACCAGCAGCTGTGCCGTCTGGTTGCTGAGCACGAGCAGTTTCGGCGAGGACACCACGTTGACCTTCGTGATGTCGGACAGCGCGTGCAGGATCACCTGGATATTGCCGCCGCCGCCGAAGGTATAGCCGAACCCGGGGAAGGTCGGATAGGCGGAGGCGCCGAACGCCGTCAATGCCGAGACGGGATTCAAGCTTGAATTGCTGCCGCCACCGAGCTGGATCTGGTTCTGGTTGCCGTTGTTGCCGCCCCGCGCGAAGTAGTACTGGAGGCCATACTGCAGATCATTGGTGAGCGTGACCTCGGCGACGGCTGCTTCGAGCATGACCTGCAGCGGGGCGATGTCGAGCTTGCCGAGCGCCGAGGCGATGGTCTTGTACTGCCGTTCGCTGGCCAGGATCAGCAGCGAGTTGGTCGACTCGTCGGCGGTGATCCGCAGACCCGCGTCCGGGCCGCTGCCGGTGCCGCTCCCCGAGGACATTTCGGCACTGGCGGGATTGACGGCGTTGAGCAGGCCGGATTGCGGCGAGGCGCCGCCGGACAGGCTATCTGCGGACGGCGATGCCGCGCTTCCCGCGCCCCCACTGCTGCCGAAGCCGCTGCCGGAGGGCGACGAGCCCGATGCGCCGCCAGCCGCGCCACCGGCGGCGGACTGCGAGGCGAAGCCGGATTCCATGTTGGAGCTGGCCGAGGCCTGCTGGGTCTGCGGTTGCTCGCCGGCAGCGCCGGTGAGGATGCGATTGAGCACGCTGGCAAGGTCGGTCGCACGGCCGTTCTTGACGTAATAGACGAAGAGATGTGGCTCGGTAGTGCTCTGGCCCTTATCGAGGCGCTGAATCCAGTCTTCCATCTCGGAGACGTATTTGCGCTGCGGTGAGATCACCAGCACGGCGTTCAGGCGGGCAATCGGCATGATCCGGAGGATGCCGTCGAGCGGCCCGTCCTTGCCGCCCGAGATCGACGACAATTCCTGCGCCATCGTGTTGGCGTCGGCGGATTGCAGGGTGAACAGGCCGAACGACATGCCGGCCATCCAGTCGACGTCGAAGACCTTGACGTTGTCGGTGATGGCCTGGCGGTCCTGGGTGCTGCCGCCGATGACGAGCAGGTTGCGGGCGGTATCGAACTTCAGGATCGCGCCCGGCGGGCTGATCGGGGTCAGCAGGCGCTGGATATCGTCGGCGCTGACGTAGCGCAGCGGCACGATCTCGACACCGTAGCCGGCTTGCGCGGGGCCGATCATCTCGGCAGTCTGCGCGGCCTGCGGCGCCGGCTGGACGATGTACATGTTGCCGTGGTGAACAATCGCCACGCTGCTCATGTGGAAGACCTGCTCGAGCGCCGGCAGGATGCTGTTCTTCGGCAGTGGCGCCGAGGTCTGGAATGTGACGGTGCCGACGACGCCCGGGTCGATGGCGAAATTCTTGTGCAGGATGTCGCCGAGGACGGCCTTCACCACCTGGCCGATATCGGCGTTGACGAAATTGAGCGAGATGCCGTCATTGGGATCGGCCAGCGGCGCTTCGGTCGGCACCCGCATGGCGCCGATGACATTGCCGGTGCCGGGCCTGACAATCTTGTCGGCGATCTGGTTGTAGCTTTCGTCCGGCGAGATCCGGCCATTCTCGAAATTGCTGGTCGGTTGCAGCGGGGTGGGCGGCGCAGCGGAACGTTCGGTCTCTGCGATTTGATCCGGGCTGCGAGGTTCAGTACAGGACGGGATCGCCAAGGTGGCGATCACGAGTCCGGATATGCTCGCAAGGTGCCGTGCCGATACACGCATCTAGTTGGCTTCCTGATGGTTTGCCCCGGTGTCGAGGCATAAATAATAGATAACGAATCGTTGACAAAAGCCTAAATATCGACGGCTCCGAGCAGGGGACATTATTTTCATGACTGTCACCTGCGAGCCATTAGTACGTGTGAACACCGGGTGCCGTCACGGTACCCATCCCGGGCATGCCGCCCCCCGGCGGACCCCGTTGCGGGAACCGGAGCTCCTGGGTGTCGCCGTTGCTGCTGATCACGACATGGTCTGGGGTGATCTCCTTGATCAACCAACTCGAGACCGTGTCGCCTTCATGGGCGACGACGAGATCTTTCTGATCCGGGGTCCGGATGAGTGCCACCCGCTTGCCCGATCCGACCAGCAATCCGGCCAGGACCAAGGTCGGCGGCGGCGCCGGCGGCGCCGCCATCGGCTGTGTCATCGCCATCGCGGCCGCGGCATGTCGAGACGGATCGAAGATCGGACGATTGGCAAGATTGTCGGTCGCGCTCAGGGCCGGCGCCGATTTGATCGCGACAGGGCCGGAATCGACCGGGGCGATCGCCGTGACGTTGCTCCAATCCTCGTCGACCGGAATCGTCCATAGCCCGACGAGGACGAGCAGCAAGCCGCTCATCAGCAGCAAGAGCACGCGGTTAAGGGGCGAAATAGGCATCAGCCGACCCTGCAATAGCC
>CAIUCF010000088.1 GCA_903897565.1 uncultured Rhodospirillales bacterium
CCCAAATTCGGGAATAAGCCCGGACAGCGATTATCGGTTATGGTCGCGTTTTCCCGCGGTCCTGGTGAATCGAGATTCCGTCATGAGTTACAAAGTCGCCGTCGTCGGCGCGACCGGCAATGTCGGGCGCGAATTGCTTGCGATCCTGGCCGAGCGCGAGTTTCCGGTGAGCGAAGTCGTCGCGCTCGCCTCTGAACGCTCGATCGGCTCCGAAGTGTCGTTCGGCGAGGATGACCTGCTCAAGGTCCGCGACCTCGATACCTATGACTTCAAGGGCACCGACATCGCCCTGTTCTCGCCTGGCGCCAAGGTCTCCGCGGTGCACGCGCCGCGCGCCGGCAAGGCCGGTTGCGTCGTGATCGACAACACCTCGCAGTTCCGCATGGACCCCGACGTCCCGCTGATCGTGCCCGAGGTCAATCCCGAGGCGCTGATCGGCTACAAGAAGCGCAACATCATCGCCAATCCCAACTGCTCGACGATCCAGATGCTGCTGGCGCTGAAGCCGCTGCACAACATCGCCCGGATCAAGCGCGTCGTGGTGTCGACCTACCAGTCGGTCTCCGGCGCCGGCAAGGAGGCGATGGACGAGCTGTTCACGCAGACCCGCGCGATCTACGTCAACGACCCGATCAAGCCCGAACATTTCACCAAGCGGATCGCCTTCAACGTCATCCCGCATATCGATTCCTTCATGGATGACGGCGCCACCAAGGAAGAGTGGAAGATGGTGGTCGAGACCCGCAAGATCCTCGATCCGGATATCGCGGTCACGGCGACCTGCGTCCGCGTGCCGGTGTTCATCGGCCATGCCGAGGCGATCAACATCGAGTTCGAGAGCGCGATCAGCGATCACCAGGCGCGCGAGGCGCTGAAGCGGGCGCCGGGGATCAGCGTCATCGACCATCGCGTCGACGAGGGCTATGTCACGCCGCAGGAAGTCGCCGGCGAGGACAACGTCTTCGTCAGCCGGATTCGCAAGGACACGACCGTCAAATACGGCCTCAACATCTGGGTGGTCGGCGACAATCTGCGCAAGGGCGCGGCGCTCAACGCCGTCCAGATCGCGGAGTTGCTGATCAAGGACCATCTCAAGCCGCGACAGAGCCGGCTCGCGACCCACTAGGTGGCGACGACCGATCCGTTGTTCGTGATCGCCGCGGTCGCCGCGGCGATCATCATCGGGCTCGCCAAGGGCGGGCTCGGCGGGATCGGCACGCTGGCGGTGCCGGTGCTGGCGCTGGTGATCTCGCCGGTCAAGGCCGCAGCACTGCTGCTGCCGATCCTGGTCGTCTCCGACATGTTCGGGCTGTGGCTGTATCGGCGCAATTTCGACCGCCGCAACCTGGCCATCCTGATTCCCTCGGCCGCGATCGGGGTCGCCGCCGGCTGGGCCACCTATGCCTTCGTTTCCGATCGCATGGTTGGGCTGTTCGTCGGGGTGATCGGCGTCAGTTTCTGCGCCAATCTCTGGTTCCGGCGCCGCCACGCCTTTGCCGCCAAGCCGGCCGATCTGCCGCGCGGCGTGTTCTGGGGCGCGATCCTCGGCTTCACCAGCTTCGTCTCGCATGCCGGCGCGCCGCCATTCCAGGTCTATGTGCTGCCGCAGCGGCTCGACAAGAATATCTACGCCGGCACCACCACCATTACCTTCGCCGCCGTCAACGCCATCAAGCTCGTGCCCTACTGGGCGCTCGGGCAATTGTCGGTCGCCAATCTGCGCACGGCGCTGTTCCTGTTCCCCGTTGCGATCATCTCGACCTTCGTCGGCGTCCGCCTGGTGCGGATCATCCCCGAGAAGATGTTCTTCAACTTCGTCAACATTACCCTGTTCGTCGTTTCCCTGAAGCTGATCGCCGACGCCTTCCTGAAATAGACGGCGCCGGCACAGCCTCGCTTACCCCTCCATCACCTCGAAATCGGATTTCGAGACGCCGCAATCCGGGCAGGCCCAGTCATCCGGGATATCCTCGAAGGCCGTGCCGGCGGCGATGCCCTCGTCGGGGATGCCGACGGCCGGGTCATAGATGTAGTTGCACACGATACAGACGTATTTCTTCACGGTTCGGGACTCCTGTTGGCTCGGTGACGGGTTCAGGCGCTGCGGACGCGCGCCAGGGTGTCGCTGTAATGTTTTGCATGCACCGCCTCGACCTTGGCCAAGGCGGCGAAGCGCTTGGCGGCGAGCTCGAGGGTCTTCTTGAACCGCGCGGCATGCTCTTCGGATTCGGCGATCTGCTCATCCATCTCCTTGACCGCGGCGTGATTGCCTTCCTGCTCGGCGAGATGGCGGAACTTCGGATACATTTCGGTATATTCGTAGGTCTCGCCGTCGATTGCCAGCTGCAGCATCCGCTCGACCGTCAATTCGGCCTTGGGATAGAGCAGGTCGAGGTGACCGAAGGCGTGCTGGGTTTCCTGCGCCGCCGTATCCTCGAACACCTTTGCCACGTCCTCGGCGCCCAATTCGCGCGCCCGCTTGGCGAAGAAGAGGTATTTGCGGTTGGCCATCGACTCGCCGGCGAACGCCGCTTCGAGGTTCTGGATCGTCACCGAATTGTTGTCGCTCATGATCTGTCGCTCCTCGTTAGGGTGGTCGGCGGCATCCCAGTTGGGGCCGACCCGATGAAGCGAACCTAGCGATCACGATAAAGTTAATGAAACGAATTAAAACGATAGATATAATCGCTTATATAACTTTATAGAGGTCGTCATGCGTGCTCTGCCGTCGTTGCGCCAGCTCCGCTATCTCGTTGCCGTGATCGAGCAGCGCCATTTCAGCCGCGCCGCCGAAGCCTGTCTCGTCACCCAGTCGACCCTCTCGGCGGGCATTCGCGAGCTCGAGGCGCTACTCGGCGTCACATTGTTGGAGCGGACCAAGCGCAGCGTCACCCCCACCCCGATCGGGCTCGAGATCGCCGAGCACGCGCGGGCCTTACTGCGCGACGCCGAGGGCCTGCTGGAGGTCGCCGAGGCCACTCACAAACCGCTCTCGGGCAGCCTGCGGCTCGGCGTGATCCCGACCATCGGCCCCTATGCGCTGCCGCAGGCGCTGCCCGGGCTGCGCGCGCGCTTTCCCAAACTGCGGCTCTATCTGCGCGAGGACCAGACCGCCCGCCTGCTCGACC
>CAIUCF010000089.1 GCA_903897565.1 uncultured Rhodospirillales bacterium
AGAATCGCCAGCGACAGCGCGATGGCGAGGACGAGATTACGTTGCTCCATTACGGCGAGAGCCCCCAGAGAACCAAAAGAGCCGCCCCGATCGCGAGGCGGCATGAAATGCGACCACTACATAAAACACTTGGAGCGCGGAAGCGACGGGATAGCGCATGCGTTCGGTCACAATCGTCGCCGCTCCGGCACCGGATCATAACCCTGTCCACCCCAGGGGTGGCAGCGCAACAGCCGGCGGATCGCCAGATAGCCGCCTCGCCACACCCCGAAACGCGTGATCGCAATCTCGGCGTAACTTGAACAGCTCGGATCGAATCGGCAATTCGCACCGAGCCAGGGCGATATGGTCCATTGATAAAAGCGGATCAGCCCGCGCAGCACCGTGACAGGCAAATTCATGACCCTGTCCCCTCGTCCTCAGGACGCGCCGTCCTCGGGATTGCCGCCGGGGCGCTGAACCTTCAGCCGGCGCAATCCGGCGGCGAGATCCTGCTTCAGCAAGTCATAGGGGCGCGTGACCGTCTCTGCCCTGGCGATAACGACGTAATCATGCGCCGACGCTGCGCCGTCAACCATCACCTCGCGCACCGCCGCGCGAAGCCGACGCTTGGCCCGGTTGCGCTTGACGGCATTGCCGACTTTCTTGCTGGCGGTAAAGCCGACACGACGACCCTCGGCATGGGCACCGGCCTCGGCCGGCTCGTCACTGGGGCGGACCTGGAGGATCAGACCCGAGGCGACCCATTTGCGGCGCGCACCGGCGATCTTCAGGAAGTCCTTGCGGCTATAGATCCGCCCGATCCGGTTCGGCATCAGCTGACCCTCGATCGACAAGGGCGCCCGCCGCCGGTTTTAGGCGGAAAGGCGCTTGCGGCCCTTGGAACGGCGATTGGCAATGACCTTGCGGCCGCCGACGGTAGCAATGCGTGACCGGAAGCCGTGCCGACGCTTGCGGACGAGCTTGCTCGGTTGATAGGTGCGCTTCACGGGAACAACTCCAAACGACCAGAAAACGAAGAGCCGCGACGTATAGGGGAGACGCGCGGGGAAGTCAATTGATCCCTCAATGCTCGAAGATATCGGCCTCGGGCCAGCCGGCGAGATCGAGATGCGCGCGGGTGGGCAGGAAATCGAAACAGGCCTGGGCGATCGCGGTGCGGCCCTCGCGGGCCAGCATGACGTCGAGCTTCTCCCTCAGGCGATGCAGATAGAGCACGTCGGAGGCGGCATACTTGACCTGCTCCGGCGTCAGCGTCTCGGCACCCCAGTCGGAGGATTGCTGCTGCTTGGAGAGATCGATGTCGAGCAGCTCCTTGCAGATGTCCTTGAGGCCGTGGCGATCGGTGAAGGTGCGGACCAGCTTCGAGGCGATCTTGGTGCAGTAGACGGGCGTCGTGACGACGCCGAGATAGTGCTGCAGCACGGCAATGTCGAAGCGGCCGAAATGGAAGATCTTGAGGATCTTCGGGTCAGCCAGCAGCTTCTTGAGATTGGGCGCAGCGTATTGCCCGGGCTGGAAATGCACGACATGGCTGGTGCCGTCGCCGCCCGAGAGCTGGACGACGCAGAGGCGGTCGCGATGCGGGTTGAGACCCATGGTCTCGCTGTCGATCGCGACAGAGGTGCCGAAGGTCACGTCCGAGGGCAAATCCCCCCGATGCAATGTTGCAGTCACAGGAGACCGTCCGATCTGAAGGCTCCCACCCCGCAGCGCCGGCGCCGGAGGCGCCGTGCTACGAGACGGAGTTGCTTTGGTATTGGTGCCCAGGAGAAGACTCGAACTTCCACGGAGTTTCCCCCACTAGAACCTGAATCTAGCGCGTCTACCAGTTCCGCCACCTGGGCTCAGGTGAGCGGCGTAAGTAAGCGGCGGGCGGGATATTGTCAACGGGGAATTTCGCAGTCGAGGCCACGCGGCGCGACAGGATCTCCGCATGCGGCGGTGCGCTAACCTTGCGCTCGCCGAGCCGAAACTCGGTACGCTGTCACGCAGCTCCGGCGCAGGAGCCCCATTGAAAGTTGAGCTATGAACGATCTTCCGACCGCCGTCCCTCTGGAGAAAGCCTATCGGCTGCTCAATCACGGGCCGGTGACGCTGATCACCAGCGCGCATGGTGGGACACGCAATGTGATGGCGGCATCCTGGGTCATGCCGATCGACTTCTTTCCGTTGCGGCTGACCGCGGTGATCGACGTGCCGACATATACCCGCGAACTCATCGATGCCTCAGGCTGTTTCGGCGTCAATCTTCCGCGCCGCGCTTTGGCGCAGACAACCTATGACGCAGGGCAATCCACCGGCCGAGGGCGCGATAAGATCGCCGATTTGGGGCTCGACACGTTCCAAGCCACGACCATGCCCGTCCCGCTGCTCCATGGCTGCGCAGGCTGGCTCGAGTGCAAATTGCTCGATCCGCAGCCGACCGCCACCGACGCCAGCTTGCTGGTTGCCCAGGTTACGGCCGCCTGGGCAGACGCGTCGATGTTCCGCGATGGTCGTTGGCGACCGGAAGCCGGAATCGACACGCTCCACTACGTTGCGGGCGGCGTGTTCTTCCCAACCGGCGCGCCGTTTCAAGTGCGCACCGCTCCCGGCAGCACCGAGCTGGATTAGCCGTTGCCGGCAAGGATCGGGCAAACGCCTTGGTCAGGTCTAGCATGCATACATCCCGGCGGGGCCTGAGAGCTAGTTGCAGGGCGCTGCTACGCGGCGCGATCGAGCGACAGGTCGCCGGGGAAGATATTATGTAGCCGGAAGGCCGGGGGTGACCCGGTGACGAGCTTGAGCTGCATCGCCATCGAAGTCGGCTTGCTGGTGAACCAGGGCTCCGCGAGGATACGGTCGTCGCTCCGGACCCAGCCCGGCAGGTCTTCCAGCCGGTACTGAATGGCGATATGGCGGGCGATGGCCGCCAGCAGGGCGTCGACCTTGGCGTCGCCGGTCGGCTTCGGGCACTCGAAGATCATCGCCAGCTTGCTGTCCTTGGTCGCCGCGAGCAGCAAATTATCGACGAACTCCGGTACGGCGACCTTCAGCTCGACGCCGCCCAAAAAGCTTTCGGCGACCTCGAACAAACTGGATATCTGGCTCATCTTGGTCCTCATGGGGTCCGTCGCGAAAACGGCTCCCGCCATTCCGCTCACAACCCCGGCGCCGACAATTCCCAGGCGACACCGGTGGTGGCCTCACTGTCGTCCGGACTCATTAAAAACCGCTTGATGATCCGTCGGGCAAAAACCCTTCACCGCCCTTCAGGGGGGAGAAGGGTTTAGGATAAGGTCGGTGCCGCCGGAGAAAGTTGGCGGCGTGCTCGATTCCCTCGCCTCACCCCAACGCTCTCTACTCCCGCCCCAGCACCGCCATCAGCTCGCCCCATTCGCGCTTGCCGAGGCCGGAGTCTTCCTGAGCCACGGTCTCGCCGGCCAGCATCCGCTTGACCACGGCAAGCCCTGCGGCAGAGAGCGTCGCACAGCCGAGGCGGTACTGACGGAACGCCGCCGCGGTATGCGGCACCCAGCGGTCGAGCATGTCGAGCATGGCCTCGGCGTAGACGCGGATTTCCCATTGCGCGTGGGCGTCGGCGCGCAGGCTGAGGAAGTTCATGAAATTGTGGAGATCGGTCTTCCAGTACCATTGCGTATAATAATTCAGCGACAGGTTCATGCGGGCGAGCTCGCGGGCGAGGCCCTGGCGTTCCGGGTCGAGCACCTGGCCCGCCTCGTCCTCGTTCAGCATCTCGCCGTAATGGGCGTAGGCGCGCTCGGCATCGTCGCGCAGCAGCCCGAGCACGCGGGCCGCCTCCTCGCCTTCCAGCACATGACCACGGCCCTGGCGGTTGATCACGGACTGCGCGGCCAGATTCTCGGGCGCGGGGACGTAGAATTCCTTGTCGAGGATCGAGTAGCGGCCGGAGATCTCGTTGACGTTGGCGGTGCGGTGGCGAATCCACTGCCGAGCGACGAAGATCGGCAGCTTCACATGGAACTTGATCTCGCACATCTCGAACGGGGTCGAATGGCGGTGGCGCATGAGATAGGCGATCAGCGCCTTGTCTTCCGAGACCTTCTTGGTGCCGCGGCCGTAAGAGACTCGCGCGGCCTGCACCACGGCGCTGTCGTCGCCCATGTAGTCGATGACGCGGACGAAGCCGTGATCGAGCAGCGGCACCGCCTGATAGAGAATGTCTTCGAGCGGCCCGACCGAGGGGCGTCGGGTGTTGGTGCTCTGCGCCCGGGCGTGTTCAATCTCGGCCTGCTGTTCCGGCGTCATCGACATTGCTGCTCTCTTCCCCCTGATCTTGTCCCCTAAAGGGTGTACCCAATGCCATGGGCGATGACCAGTGAGACACGTCGTCTCCCATAGGGGATGCGCGGGCGCCGGCTTTGGGTTATGGGAGTGCCATCATGACCGAACAGAGAAGCACGATGGACAGCAGCTTTGCGCGCGACGCCGCCGAGATCACGGCGGGTATCCTCTTGGAAACGGCCTGCGTCAATTTCAGCCCGGACGCCCCCTTCACCTTCACCTCGGGGCGCAAGAGCCCGGTCTATATCGACTGCCGCAAGCTGATCTCGTTCCCGCGGGCCCGCGCCAAGCTGATGGATCTGATGACCGAGATGGTCACCCGCCAGATTGGTCACGAATCGATCGACGCGGTCGCAGGCGGCGAGACCGCGGGCATCCCGTTTGCTGCCTGGATCTCGGAACGGCTGTCCCTGCCGATGCTCTATATCCGCAAAAAGCCCAAGGGCTTCGGCCGCATGGCGCAGATCGAGGGCGACCTCCGGGAAGGCTCGCGCGTATTGCTGGTCGAGGATCTCGCCAGCGAGGGCACCTCTAAGCTGAACTTCATCCAGGCCATTCGCACGGCCGGCGCCGAGATCGCCCATACCATCGTGATCTTCCACTACGGCATCTTCCCGTCGAGTGTGACGAGTCTGGCGGCAGAGGGCGTCAGCCTCCACGCGCTCGCAACCTGGCACGACGTGCTGGAACTTGCGAATCGCCGCGGCAGCTTCACCCCGGCGCAGTATCAGGCGATCAAGGCGTTCCTGGACGCACCGGACCAGTGGGTGCCCCCTACCCCCTGACGGCGCCTATCGCGGCAGCGCCTTCAGCCGGCGCTGGGCATCGGCGAGGACGTCGCGGCCGGCCGAGGCGCCATCGACCAGCTCGATGATGCGCACGGACTGAAAAACCTGGGTGCGCGTCTTGGCATAGTCGGCGGCCGGGTCGCCAGAGGATGGCGCGGGTTTCAGCAGATCGTCGATTCGCCCCATGCAATTGCGACGAACCGACTGGATCGCCGAGTCCGTGGCGGTGCCGAGCCCGACCTTGCCGGCACTCTTGCGGGTCTTGGCCAGCGCGCGCGCATAGCCCTCTGCAGCCAGCAGCGAGTCGCGGGACGCCTCGCCGGTCATCGCCGAGGCGATCCCGGCCGCAGCGACGTCGATGACATGGGATTTCAGCGCGTCGCGGACCTTGATCTTGACCGCATCCGCCTGCCCCTTGACCGTCGCACGCGCGGCGCCGCTGGTCGCAGCATCCGCGGTCTCGAGTATGGCAAGCAGTTCCTGCGCCCGCCCCGCGAGATTTTCCGGATCGACCTGAACGATGTGCTGGTCGAACTGATTGATCGAATCGGTCACCTTCGAGAGGGCGAAGCGCTCGAGAATCGGCGGCACCGTGCGCCCCGCCTCGCGCAGCCAGCACAGCAGCTCGGTCGGCGACGCCATTCGTGCCGCGATCGCCACCAGATAGCCCCGGCCGGCGGTCGCGACCGTCGACAAAGCGTCGAGCTGTTCCTTGACCAAGGCCTTTTCGGAATCGCCGAACCGCGCGAGCGGCCGCAGCGGGAACTTGCGTTTGAACGTCTCCACGGCCACCGCGGCCAGCATGATGTCCCGGATCAGGGCAGAGACCTCCGGGTCGACCTCGGGTATCGGCGCCTTGGCGAGCGCGGTCGCGGTCACGCGCCAGACCTGCCCGCCGATCTCGAAATTCTTCTGCGGGTCGGTCGCCGGGGTCTGCTTGTAGATCGCCTGCAGGGTTCGGACCGCGGCCGGCTCGCTGGCTTCGACATGCCGCCACAGCGGGCCGATCACGGAGCGATCGAGGAGACTATCCGAAGCGGCTATCGGCGACCGCACCGCGAACAGGTCCTCGAATGGCCGGCACAGCGGGCGTTGCAGCGAGCGCGGACGCTGGGGCTTAAGCACCCGCATCCGTGGCCGCGCCTCGTCGAAGATCGCGGCCACGGGCGCCATCTGCGACACGATGGCGAGCTTGTCGATGACGGCGAGGAACTTCTCGTCGGGCAGATGCTGCAAGGTGCTGCCGAGCATGAGCAGCGACTCGAAACCATCCTGGGCGCCGTCGTCGGCCATCCTCAGGTCGCCCTCGTCTTCAGCATTTCGAGTCGATGCACGAGTTCGCTATCCGGCTCGCCCGTCTTCCAATCCTCGTTCATTCTGACCCAGCGGCGCTTCTTGCCGAACAGGTCGTTATTGGCCTTCTCGTCCTTGTCCGGGTCGACTTCCTTGGCAGGAATGAACGGTAGGCGCGGCACGATCGACTCCAGGGCCGCAATCTGTTCAGCCTCTGCGACCGCCGAGGTCCAGGTCTCGATCAGAGGCTCCCACCCGTCGACGAGCCAGGCAAGCCGGGTCGCCTGCCCGCGGACCTCGCCGGACTTGACGTCCCATTCCATGACGATGGAGCGCGGACTTCCGACCAACGCGTCGAATTTCCGCAAGACCTCGGTCGCGATCTTGAGGGTGTGATTGGCAAGCTCCACCGTGAAATGGGCTTGATCCGCAGCCTCGCTCAACCGCTCGGAGGCCCAATCAGCAATCGATGCCGAGAACTCCCCGAGCCGGGACACGAGTTTGCGCAGTCGACCCTCAGACGGACTCCATGCGGTACCGACGGCGTAGGTCGCGACGCCGAGTTCGGACAACCGATTATCGAACGCCTTGGCATCGAGTTGGAGGCGATCCGCAATGGCGAACAGAGTCTCGCGGATGCGCTCCTGGCCGTCGGGGCTCGTGATCTCGCGCATCAGGGCCTTAGCCTGGGTCGGCTCGGCTTCCTCGATGACCTTGAGGATGAGGACCACCTGGTTCAATGCCTTGGCTTCCTCGTCGGCCGCCAGGCATTGGGTTGCCGCCTCGACCACGTCCGGCCCGGCAAGACCGCTCTTGGCCACCTCGAGCGCCGCCATCCGCACCGTGTAGGGGTCGAGGGCACGCCGCGCCATCACCTCCTCATGCAGTAACACGTCATGGGTGGTGAGCGAAATCATCTCGCCGACCGCGGTCCACGGGATCACGATCGCGCCGGGTCCCCCGGAAAACTGGCCGATGACGATCTCCAGCTTGTCGCGCCAATCCTTCCTGACCCGAGAATCCGCGAGGATCGGTGTCGTGAAGGGGACCGTTGCGCCCCGTTCCTCGAAGGTGGACGGCAGAAGATGGTCAAAACTGCGTGTCGCCATGATGGTTAATGTTGCCCGATCATATCCGCGACGTCCAGTGCGCCGCGGCCTAGTGGCTGAGTATCGCTCGGCGGGCTGGTCGCTATCGCCCTGCACGAGAAGATCCAATCTACTTAAGGTAACATTTTGTCACCAACGCGTGTCAAGCGACCAACCGCCGCATTGGTCCATGGGCCTCGGAACGTCCTCATACCCGGCGGTCGCTCGCGCCCTATTGTTAATGAAAAATTAAGCGCGCCGGTCTATCGAAATCTGGTACGAATCTGAGTCGGTATTGTATGATTCTTATGTGAACGACCCGCGCCGGAGCCCCGTCATCGGGTTCAGTTGCGGTCAGCCGGTACTATTCGAAAAGCGACAATGATGGAATACTCCCCCGATTACTCGAACCTTAAGGTCCTGATCGCTGACGACATGAGCTTCTGGCGTACATTGATGCGCAACTTTGTCGATGCATTGGGAGTGCGCCAGGTCCGTAGCGTTGAAAGCGCGCGCAAGGCCTGGGACATGGTGTGCGAGTTTCAGCCGCATATTCTGATCTGCGACTGGCAGATGCTCGACGGCGAAGGCATAGAACTGCTCCGCATGGTCCGGCACTCGAAGGACAGCCCGAACCGCTTCATGAACGTGATGATGGTGACGGCGTTCAACGAGGAACATCGAGTCCGCCAGGCTTTGCGCGAAGGCGTTAATTGCTATCTGACAAAGCCCATGACGGCCCAGGATTTCCTTCGCAAATTTGCCCATTGCGCCGAGGATCGGCGCCCGTTCGAATCAACGCCGAGCTATCTCGGTCCCCAGCGAAGCCCAGAGATCGTCGAATCCGATGACCTCGTCTTCGTCTAACCGCCCTTTCGTGAGCGCCGCGTGAGCCAGAACCCGCCCCCCGCGAGCAAGCGAGCACCCGCGACGCTCATCAAGGTGCCGGCGAGTTCGCGCCCGCCGGTCGGCCGGACCGGTAGCGTCACCCTCGAAGCGGCATTGAAAAGGGCTGAGGCCTCGGTCGCGGCAATCGTCGAAACCCATCGCGCAGGGCTCGTGGAGATCATTTCCGATCTCGGCAAGGTGACCATGGGGGCGTCCGATCCGATCGAGCCCGACAACGCGGCAAAATTGCTCGCCGTCGCCAACGATCTTCGCGGCGTCGCGGTCCCGCTCGGCCTACCCCTCGTCGGCGAAATCGCGAACGTGATCTGCGATGTCGTCCAGCGCTTCCGGGTCGGCACGACGGGAGCCGGACCACTGGTGCAGATGCTCTACCACGCGCTCCGCCAAGCCTATGAGGCGGTCGGCCGCGGTGATCGCCTCCAGCACGAGGCCGAAATCCGGCAGTTGCTCAAGGAATTGCGCGCCAAGATCGCCGCAAGCGTCTAACGACGCGCGGACGACGCGATCAATCGCGCGACCAATGCCGCGGCAGCACGAGACGGGTCGCCGGCGCGCATGATTTCTCCCATCACGGCAACTCCTGCGGCGCCCGCTCGGCGACAAGCTGCGATCTTGTCCGCATCGATGCCGCCGAGCCCGATCAGCGGCTTTTTCGTGAGGATTGCCGCGTGCTGGAGGCCTTCCGGGCCGAGTGCAGGCCCATAGCCGGGCTTGCTTTCGGTCAGGAAGATCGGGCTGAGCGAAAGATAGTCGAGGGTGGGATCGCGGATCATCGCCGCCCCCGGGTCGCCGTGCCAGGACTGGCCGATCAAGGCCTCCGGGAGTAGCACCCGCGCCTGGGCCGCATCACCCGATTCCGGTAAGTGCACGCCATCGAGGCCGAGTCGGCGCGCCGCGTCGACGTCGTCGTGAACCATCAGCACGGCGCCCGCCGCGGTCGTCAGCCGCTGGAGTCGGCGCAGTAAATCGAATCGCGCCTCGGGATCGAGATCTTTTTCGCGCAGGCTGATCCAGCGAATGCCCCCCTCGAGCGCGGCCGCGACGACCCAATCGAGCGGCCGCGTCGCCTGGCGTCGATCGGTGATCAGCAGGAGCGCTGGCTGGGGAAGGCTGCGCATATCCCGGTGCCGTCAGCTGCCGATCAATCCCAGCTGCGGGCTCGACGCCTCGGCATGACGCTTCTGCGGAATGCGCCCGGCACGATAAGCCAACCGCCCCGCCTCCACGGCCGCGCGCATCGCCCGCGCCATCAGCCGAGGATTGTCGGCCTTGGCGACCGCCGTATTGAGGAGAACGGCGCCGCAGCCGAGCTCCATCGCCAGCGCCGCGTCAGATGCCGTGCCGATCCCGGCATCGAGGATCACCGGGACCGGGCTGCGGCGAACGATCTGCTCGATCGCGATCGGATTGGCGATGCCGCGGCCCGAACCAATCGGTGATCCGAGCGGCATCACCGCCGCGGCGCCCAGATCGGCGAGCTTCAGACAGGTCACCAGGTCGTCATTGCAGTACGGCAGCACGATGAAGCCGAGCTTCACAAGTTCCTCGGTCGCCGCGAGGAGCTGCACCGCGTCCGGATACAGCGTTTCCCGATCGCCGATGATCTCGAGCTTGATCCAGTTGGTCTCGAGCGCCTCGCGACCGAGTTCGGCGGTCAGGATGGCGTCCTTCACCGTCGCGCAGCCGGCGGTATTCGGCAGAATGCGATAGCGGTCACCCAGCAGGTCGACCATGCTTTCCGAATAGGGATCGAGGCTGATGCGGCGGATCGAGGCCGTCACGATCTCTGCGCCGCTGAGCGCAACGGCATCCAGCATGGTTTGCTGATTGGGGTAGCCCGCGGTCCCGATCAGCAGCCGCGAGGCAAAGCTCCGCCCCGCGATCGTCAGCAGATCATCGCTCATCGCTGTCGCTATCCTCCTTGAAACGGCCGCACGACTTCGACGATGTCGCCGGCTTGGGCCACGTAGCTTGCCCAGTCGCTGCGCCTGACAACGGCACCATTGACCGCGACCGCCAGGTAGCGAACCGCCGGATCGATGCCGTGACGGCGGAGCAATGCGGTGACGACCTCCGGTGACTCCACGCTGATCGCCCCGCCAGGGCCGGGCTTCAGACTCATGCCGACACCGCCGCGGCCTGGAAACGGTCGAGTGCGAACGGACGGATCAGTTCCGGGATCCGCCCGGAGACAATCGCCGCGACAATGGTCTGCGCGGTAATCGGCGTCAGGAGAATCCCGTTGCGATGATGGCCGGTCGCCAGGATCAGGCCTTCAGTATCGCTCATCCCCAGGATCGGCAGATCGTCTCGCGACCCGGGGCGGAAACCGCACCAGAATTCATCGACTGCGAGTTCCTCGATGCCCGGCAGGGCACGCCAGGCGCCGTCCAGCAGGGCGAGCATCCCACCCGCCGTCTGCGTGCGGTCGAAGCCGCGCTCTTCGGTGGTGGCGCCGACGATGAGGCGGCCGTCACGGCGCGGCACGAGATAACAATTCGGCGCCCAGACGACATGGCGCAACAGCGGCGCCGCCGGATCCATGCGCAGCGCCAACATCTGGCCCTTGACGGGGCGGACGGGCAAGCGTGATCGCGCGGGCAGGCCCTTGATGCCGCGGGACCATGCGCCCGCAGCCATGACCACGATGTCGGCGGGATGGAAGATCGGATCCTGATCAGGCCGATGCAGCTGAAGGCCTGTAACACGGCCATCGACGATCTCGACGCCATCGACGGGGCTGTTCTCCCGGATGTCGCAGCCGGCCTTGCGGCACGCCGCGACCAGGGCCTGCGCGACGAGCCTGTTGTCGACCTGACCGTCGAGCGGGCTGAACAGGCCGCCACTGAGCCGGGGATTGAGGTGCGGCTCGCGTGCCAGCACCTCGGCTGCAGAGAGCCAGGAGATCGGCAAATCCATGCGACGATGGAGGTCATGGGTGAACCGCAGCTTCTCGGCATCGTCGCGCGTCAGGGCGACCATCATCGTGCCTTCGTCACGAAAACCGACGGCGATACCGGTCGCCCGCTCGAGCTCGACGGCGAAGTCCGGCCACAGGCGCTGGCTCTCCCGTGCGAGCGGCAGCAGCCCCTCCTCCGTCGGCTCGGTTTCGATCTGCGCCGCCAGCATTCCGGCGGCGGCCCAACTCGCCTCGCGCCCACAAGCGCCGGCTTCGAAGACGGCGACGGCGAGACCCTGCTGACCGAGGCGCCAGGCGATCGACAATCCGACCACCCCACCGCCGATAACGGCGATTCGCGCGGCCGATACACCGGGCTTGGAGATATTGAACACGAGACGCCTAGGCTCCCTTCGCTGGTATGATCCAGACAGGTTCGATGGGTATGATCTCAGCCCCGTTCATTAGAAAACGAGGCACCCCAGCCGCTTATCGGATGCAGCCGATAAGTTTGAAGTACAAGTCTAACACAAGCCGATGCGATGGCAACAGGGATGGCGCCCCGCGCCCCGGCATCCTACTCGTCGACGAGACGCGCGCGGATCGCCAGGACCTCGTCCCAGCAGCCGAGAAACGCGTCGACGCAGTCAGGGTCCATGTGGCCGCCGCGATTTTCCAGCAGATAGAGCTTCGCCTCATCGGGTGCCCATGCCGGCTTGTAGGGGCGCGGCGAGGTCAGCGCGTCAAAGACATCGGCAACGGCGACGATCCGCGCCGACAACGGAATGGCTGATCCGATCAGACCGTGCGGGTAGCCGCCACCGTCGAATCTTTCGTGGTGATGGAGGGCGATCTCGGCGCCGAGGCATACCAGGGGCGACTCGCTGCGGCTGAGGATGCTATGGCCGATGGTGGCGTGGCGCTTCATGATCTCCATCTCCAGGGGATCGAGTCGCCCCGGCTTCAGCAGGATCATGTCGGGAATCCCGACCTTGCCGATATCGTGCATCGGCGCCGCACGCAGGATCAGTTCCCGGCCGGCTCGGTCGTAGCCCAGCTTGCCGGCGATCAACTCGGAAAAATGGGCCATGCGCAGCACGTGGGCGCCGGTTTCCGGATCACGACACTCGGAGGCCTTGGTGAGGCGCAGGATCAGCTCCATCTCACGGTCGGCGATGATCTGGGTCGCCTTCTGCACCTCGTCGGCGAGCCAGCGATTACGGTCCTGAAGCTGGAGATGACCGCGGCGCAGCGCCAGGAGATTGGTCAGGCGCGCCCGCATTTCGTGAGAATCGACCGGCTTGATCAGAAAATCGCTGACGCCGATATCGAGGGCGGTCCGCCTGATATGGCGATCTGTCGCCGCCGTCACCATGACCACGGGAATATCTGCAGCCCCGGGCAATGTCTTGAAGCGGCGGACGAACTCGTGCCCGTCCATCACCGGCATCATATAGTCGATCAGCACGAGATCCGGCATCGTCACGCCGCATGCGGCCAGCGCCTCGACCGGCTCGGCGTAGCACTCGCACTGAATGTCCGGCGCCAGTTTGCGCACGATGAAACTGAAGAAATCCAGGTTCGTCTTGTTGTCGTCGATAACGTAAATCAGCATCTCGCCCGTCTTTCTCGGAACTATCGGGACGCAATCACGGCGCGTGCCGCATCGCGGACCTGCCCGAGATCGATGTCGGCGCCAGCCACGGCAGGATCCGATTTAAGCTGCATTTCCACGGCCTTCAGGCGCAGGCCCAATGCGGTAAAACCGAGATTCGTGGCTGATCCTTTGAGGGAATGGACCAGCGCCGTCGCCGCTCCGACGTCGCCGGCGGCGAGCGATTCGGCGACCCGGTCGAGTTTCGCGTTCAACATGCCACAAAAATTGGCCATCAGCGTGCGGTAGGCATCCGGGCCGAGCGCGTCTTCGATCTCGGCTTGCGCCGCGCGATTGCGGATGGGTTCGCCCGTCTCGGAATCCAAGGGCGCAGCAGGTGACGCCGACGGCGTAGCATCGACGGCGATCGGAGCCTCTTCGAGGCGATCTTGCCATCTCGCGATGACCGCCGCCAGCGCCTGGCGATTGGCCGGCTTGGCAATGAAATCATCCATGCCGGCCTCGTACACCATCTCGCGGGCGTCGCGGGCCACGCTCGCGGTCATCGCGATGATCGGCACCCGGCTGACCGGCGCTTCGAGGGCCCGGATCGCCCGGGTGGTCTGCAGACCGTCGCGGTTCGGCATCTTGATGTCCATCAGGACAAGATCGAACCGATGCGACCGCATCATCCTCAACGCCTCGTCGCCGTCCTCTGCGAGCTGCGGGCGATGACCCATGCGGGTGAGCATGCTGTTGGCCACCTGCTGGTTGACCATATCGTCCTCGACCACGAGGATATCGAGGGCGCGGACGGTGGCGACCTCTTCTTCCGGAGTCGCATTCTCTTCCGTTGACCATTGTTCCTCGGCCCGGCGCAGCGGCACCGTGAACGAAAACGTGCTGCCGACGCCTTCGCGACTGGTGACGTCGAGGGTCCCCCGCATCCGCTCGACGATCCTTTTGCTGATCGCGAGCCCCAGGCCAGTGCCGCCATAGCGTCGGCTCGCCGTCGAATCGGCCTGCGAGAAGCTCTCGAAGATCTGCTCCAGCCGCGCCTCGGCGATCCCGATCCCGGTATCGCTGACGGCGAAACGCACGAGAAACGCGTCGTCCCGCTCGCCGGTCACGGACACGTCGATCCCGACATCCCCCGCTTCGGTAAACTTGATGGCGTTGTCGACGAGGTTCAGCAGCACCTGCCGCAACCGCGAGGGATCGAAGACGAACACCGCCCGGGCCTGAGGATCGATGGCCCACCGCAGCCACAGACCCTTGTTCTGCGCCGTAATTTCGCCGGTCGAGACGACGTCCTGGATCAGGGACATCATCGAACCGGGTTCCTCCTCGAACTCCAGATCCGTGCCCTCCAACTTCGAGTAATCGAGGATGTCGTCGATCACGCGCAGCAGCGAGTCGGCGGAGGCGCGGATCGTCTCGGCAAAATGCGCCTGCTCGTCGTCGAGGGTGCCGTCGAGCAGCAGCGAGGTCATGCCGATAATGCCGTTCATCGGTGTGCGGATCTCATGGGACATCGTCGCCAGAAAATCGGTCTTGGCCCTACTGCCCGCTTCCGCGCGCTCCTTGGCGGCGAGCAGTTCCTCGCTCAACTGCCGCAGCTCGACGACCTTCTGTTGCAGCGATTTGTTCGAGAGCGTCAGGTCTTCGCGCGCGGACCGGAGCCCCTCCCGCGCGCCGTCGAGCCCCACCGCGGCGGTCTTGACCTCCTCCTGCATCAGATTGAAGGACTCTGCCATCTCGCCGAGTTCGTCGGAGGATCTGACGACGACCGGCTCGATATTGACTCGGGCATAGGCCTGCTCGAGCTCGCCGCGACCGAGCGCACGCATCGCCTCCGAGAAATCGCGCAAGGTCCCTCGGGTCAGGCGATGTGCCGCCGCCGTGACCTGATTTGCCGAGTGCGCGATCATCCCGGGAAGGACAATGCCGACCGAGACGGTCAGCATCGCCACGGCCACGAAAATGTCCTCGAGCGCGACGACGATCCAGCCTTGCTGGTTGGATATGCGGCTGACCGCCTGGATGTAGCCCGCCGCGTCGAGGGCGAGGACAAGCAGCATCGCCCCGGTCAGCTTGACATGCAGGGTCCCGCCCATCGTCGGCAGGCCCATCGCCCAACGATCCTGAAGCTTGCGAACGGCGTAGAGCGCCGCGCCGGAATAGGCCATGACGAGACCGAAGACCACCGTGGGCAAGCCGAACTGCTCGAAGCCCAGCAGGGTCGAGAGGCCCCAGCAGGCTGCCGCGAACAGACCGAGCGCGATCGTCCCCGCCGGCGCTCGCCACGGTCGTAGCGCATCCGGCGCGTCACGCCGAAGCAGCCAGACCGCGACGTTCGGCATGGCAATGCCAATCAGGTAGGTGAAGTTGGCTGCGGCGACGAGCCAGATCGGGTCGCCGATCAGCAGGAACCAGATGGAGAACCCGGCGGTCACGACCGAAGCGACCCAGGGCACGTCGGTGGCCTCGAGGCGGCGCGCCAGAATCGCCGGCACCAGCCCGTCCTCAGCCAATTGCGACAGGACCCGGGCTGCACCCGCCAGAGGCTGGATGGTGCCGTGGAACATGTTGAACATGATGAACCACAGGCCGAGCGCGGCACCGAACCTGCCGAACCAAGGCGCATAGGTCGGCCCGAGGGCCTGGGACAGATCGCCGCCGAGCGGGCCTTGCCCCAGCATGCCGAGCCACACCACCGGCAGCACCGCGAAATACAAGCCGGCCATCACGGCGTTGACGAGCATCGATCGCGGCAGGTTGCGATTCTGGTCGACAGTCTCGCCGACATGGCACGTCGCGGCTTCAAAAGCCGGCGCGCCGAAGCCGATCAGGTAGAGCCCGGCCATGAGCGACGTGACCTGGCCGAACCAACCTCCGAACGGCGTCACGAGTTGATAGGTCGTGGCCTGATGCCAATCGACCTTGCCGCTCAGCACCGGGATGATCGCCGAGAGAATGGCGAGCACCGATGACGCGGTGGCGATCACAATCGCGATTCGCGTCGTCGGCCTGATCCCGG
>CAIUCF010000090.1 GCA_903897565.1 uncultured Rhodospirillales bacterium
CCTCGCCGACGAGCCAGGCATCGTCCGCCTGACCGTCGCCGCCGCCGGCGATCAGGTCGAGGTCGGCGGCGCCCTGTTGTTCCTCGAACCGCGCGCGGTCGATACCGCCGACGCGGTGCAGGCGGTCGCAGAGGACCCGTCGCGGATCCGCCCCGACCTCGCCAAGGTGATCGCCCGCAAGCAGGGCCTGCTCGACAGCCATCGGCCCGACGCCGTCAAGCGCCGCCGCAAGACCGGCCAGCGTACCGCGCGGGAAAACCTCGACGATCTCTGTGATCCGGGCAGCTTCGTCGAATATGGCGGGCTCACGGTCGCGGCCCAGCGCCGCCGCCGCGATATCGCCGAGCTGATCGCCGTCAGCCCCGCCGATGGCCTCGTCGCCGGGTTGGGCGCGGTCAACGGCCACCTCTTCCCCGAGGAGACGGCGCGCTGCCTGGCGATGTCGTACGACTACACCGTCTTCGCCGGGACCCAGGGCTTCATGGGCCACAAGAAGATGGACCGCATGCTCGAACTCGCCGCCGAGTGGAAGCTGCCGGTGTTCCTGTTCCCCGAGGGCGGCGGCGGTCGTCCCGGCGAGAGCGACCATAACGGCATCGCCGGACTCGACCTCCAGACCTTCCAGTTCCTGGCAAGGCTCAGCGGGCTGGTGCCGATCGTCTCGGTGGTCTCCGGCCGTTGCTTCGCCGGCAACGCCGCGCTGGTGGGCTGTTCCGACGTCATCATCGCGACCGAGAACACCAATCTCGGCATGGGGGGGCCGGCCATGATCGAAGGCGGCGGCCTTGGCGTGTTCAAGCCGGAGGAGGTCGGCCCGACCTCGGTCCAGGTCGCCAATGGCGTGATCGACGTCCTGGTCAAGGACGAAGCCGAAGGCGTCGCCGTCGCCAAGAAATACATCGCCTATTTCCAGGGCCCGACCACGGGCTGGACCTGCGCCGACCCCGAGAAGCTGCGCGGCGTCATCCCGGAGAATCGACTGCGCGCCTACGACATCCGTGTCGTCGTCGATCTTCTCGCCGATACCGACTCCGTGCTCGAACTGCGGCCGAACTACGGCATCGGCATGATCACCGCGTTCATTCGCATCGAGGGTCGCCCGATCGGGTTGATCGCCAATAATCCCAAGCATCTCGGTGGCGCCATCGACGCCGAAGGCGCAGAAAAGGCGGCCCGCTTCATCGATCTGTGCGAGGGTTATGGCATACCGATCCTGTCACTCTGCGATACGCCTGGCTTCATGGTCGGCCCCGACGCCGAGAAGACCGGGCTGGTCCGCCGGGTCGCGCGGATGTTCCTCGCCGGCGCCAATATCACCGTGCCGATGCTGACCGTCGCGCTACGCAAAGGCTATGGCCTCGGCGCCCAGGCGATGGCCGGCGGCAGCTATCGCGCGCCGTTCTTCACCATCTCCTGGCCGACCGGCGAATTCGGCGGCATGGGCTTCGAGGGCGCCGTCCGGCTCGGCTATCGCGCCGAACTCGCCGCCATCAGCGATCCCAAGGAGCAGCAGGCGCTCTATGAAAAGCTCGTCGCCGAGCTCTATGAGCGCGGCAGCGCCCTCAACGCCGCATCCTACCTGGAGCTCGACGACGTCATCGATCCAGCCGATACGCGGCAGTGGATCATGGGAGCTTTGCGCTCCGTTCCGAAATCGGCCACAAGCGGCGGCAAGCGGCGGCCCTATATTCCGGCACGCTGATCTTCGGGACGCGTGGACGGAACCCCAACGCGTCATTTCTCTGGCCAGAGTCCCCGCAGTTGGGTTACCCACGCGGGGCAGGCTGAGGCCAGATTCGCTGCCTGCCGGTCCTTGATGCAAGTCCTCAGAGAAAGTTCGACGCCGTCATGCTCCATCTCCTGATCGCCCCCATCGCGATGCTGACGCTCACGCCGATCGCCGATACCCCGGCACCGGTCGGCGCCTACCTCACCGGCAAGCAGCTCTATGAGCAATGCACAGCCGAGAAGGAGACCAGCGCGTCGATCTGCGCCGGCTATCTGATGGGCATCGCCGATGCCCTCGATTTCTCCCGATCGATCGGGAAGCGGACGCAGTGCATTCCCAAGGATGCTGGGCCGACTCAGCTGCGCGACATCGTCGTCGAGGCGCTCAAAGCCCATCCCGACCAGCAAGGGCTGCCGGCCGCCCAGGTTTCGAGCGAGATCTTCGGCGCGGCCTTCGGCTGCAAATAGGCGTCTCGCCTAAAGCTGGACCTGGGTTCCGAGCTCGACCACGCGGTTCGACGGGATCTTGAAGAAGTCGGTCGCCGACATGGCGTTGCGGCTCATGGCGCAGAACAGCTGCTCGCGCCACATCGCCATATCCGCCTTGACCGAGGGGATCAGAGTCTCGCGGCCGAGGAAGAACGACGTCTGCATGAGGTCGAATTCGAGGCCAAAAGCCTTACAGAGCCGCAGCGCCTTGATCACGTCGACGTCCTGGGAGAAGCCGTAGCGCAGAATCAGGCGATAGAAGCCGTCGGCGAGACCTTCGAGCTGCACCCGGTCCTTGGCTGAAACCCGGGGCACCGGCTCGGTCAGGACGGTCAGGAACACGACGCGCTCGTGCAAAATCTTGTTGTGCTTGAGATTGTGCAGCAGCGCGGTCGGCACGGTATCGGCGACGCTGGTGAGGAAAATCGCAGTACCCGGGACCTTGTGGATCGGATTCTGCTTCTGCCGGCGCAGGAACATGTCGAGCGGCAGCGACTCCTCGGCAAGCCGCTTGGCCAAAAGCTGGCGTCCGCGTTTCCAGGTCGACAGCAGCACGAACATGCTGAGACCGACGGTGACCGGGAACCAGCCGCCGCTGGGAATCTTCAGCAGGTTAGCGCCCAGGAAGCTCGAATCGACGGAAAGGAAGACCGCGCCGAGGGCGAGGGCCTGCCACAATGGCCAGCCCCAGATCCGTCGGGCGACGACCAGAGCGAGGACACTGTCGGCGGCCATCGTACCGGTCACCGCGATGCCGTAGGCCGCGGCGAGGTTCGATGACGAGCGGAACACCAGCACTAGGATGACGATGCCCGCGAGCATCGCCCAGTTGGCGCTGGGCACATAGATCTGCCCCTGCTCCTCGTCGGAGGTATGGCGGATTTCCATGCGCGGCGCGAAGCCGAGCTGGATGGCCTGCCGGGTCACCGAGAACACGCCCGAAATCACCGCCTGGCTGGCGATCACGGTCGCGGCGGTGGCGAGGAACACCATCGGCAGCAGGCACCAGGAAGGCACCATCAGGTAGAAGGGATTCGCGGCTGCGGCCGGGTCCAGCAACAGCATTGCCGATTGGCCGAAATAATTGAGCATCAGCGCCGGCAGCACCAGCCCGAACCAGGCCAACCGGATCGGCTGCCGGCCGAAATGGCCCATATCGGCATAGAGCGCCTCGCCGCCCGTCACCACCAGCACGACCGAGCCGAGCACGACGAAGGCGTGCCAGCCATGGCTCATCATGAAGGCGGCGGCGTAATAGGGACTGAGCGCGGCCAGGATTTGGGGATGATGAAAGATCTGGAGGACGCCGAGCAGGGCGATGGTGACGAACCAGACTCCCATGACGGGGGCGAATATCCGCGCGATATGGGCGGTGCCTCTACTCTGGATCCAAAACAACCCGACGAGGATGCCCAGCGTGACCGGCACGATGACCGGGCGGAGCGCCGGTTCGGCGACATTGAGACCCTCGACGGCCGACAGCACCGAGATCGCGGGCGTTATAATGCCGTCGCCGAAGAACAGCGAGGCCCCGAACAGGCCAAGGATCAGGACGAAGCCGTAGCCCTTGCCCTTGCCGACGCTCTTGATGACCAGCGCCAGCAGGGCCAGAATGCCGCCTTCACCGCGGTTGTCGGCGCGCATGACGAACAGCACGTATTTGATCGTGACGACGATGAACAACGCCCAGACCACCAGCGAGGCGATCCCGAACACATTGGCCGAATTGACCCGCAGCCCGTTCTCTTGGTTGAAGCACTGCTGCAGCGCGTAGAGCGGGCTGGTACCGATATCGCCGAACACGACGCCGACGGCGCCGGCCGAGAGGGATGCCATGCGGCGCGCATCCACTTTGGCGGCTTGACCAAGACTAGCCGCGGCACTTCCCCCTGCAATCACGTTCGCTCTACCTGAGTGTTGGACAATGTTGTGCCATGGCTGGTTTTCCTGCCGGCGGGCAATTCGGTCACCACGACCGCAATACGTCGAATTTTACGCCTGTCGAACTCATAAAAAACGACGCGAGCCAAGTCTGACTGCGAGCCGGTTCCATCAATGGCGGTCTTCTCCGCGCGGTCAATGGGCTTAAGCGCTTCTGGTAGCGCTCGTACATGATACAGGTCAAGCCACCACCCGCATACCCCGCCCGCTTCGCGGTCATGGTTTCGCCATCGCTAACGCCGGTCGCGGCACGACGACGCTTGTCTTCGCACCGCCCTTCGTTGCAAGGAAGACCCACAACAACAATGAACTGGGAGCAAGGGCGATGGCGGTCAGGATCGAGAAAAGCGGGGCGGTCTGGACCGTCATCCACAGCCGCATCGAGGCCCGCAACGCGATGGACCCGGAGAGCGCCGACGCACTGGTCGCCGCCTTCCAGGCGTTCGATCGTGATTCCGAGGCGGCCGTCGCCGTGTTGTGGGGCGAAGGCGGCGCTTTCTGCGCCGGGTGGGACCTGAAATACGCCGCGGAATTGAGCGACCGCGCCCGCTTCGACCAGGAAATCGTCGAGGGCCTCGGCTTTCCGATGGGAGCGGCCCCGGCGCCGCGCGGTCCGCTCGGGCCTACGCGGCTGGAGCTCTCCAAGCCGGTGATCGCCGCCGTCGAGGGTCCGGCCGTGGCCGGCGGCATGGAACTCGCCTTGTGGTGCGACTGCCGCGTCCTCGCCGAGACCGCATATTTCGGCGTGTACTGCCGACGCTGGGGCATTCCGCTGCTCGACGGCGGTTCGGTCCGGCTGCCGCGCCTGGTCGGCCAGGGCCGCGCCCTCGAGATCATCATGACGGGGCGAAAGGTCGCGGCCGAAGAGGCGCTGCGGATCGGCATGTGCGAACGCATCGTCGCGCCGGGCGGGGCCCGCGCCGCCGCAGAGTCCCTGGCCCACGAGATCGCCCGCTTCCCGCAGGCCGCGGTGCGTGCCGATCGGAAGACGGTGCACGAGAGCTATGGCCTGTCGCTGCGCGACGGCATGCGGGTCGAATGGGCCAACGGCGTCGAGGCCCATCATCGCGAGGGCGCCGCCGGCGCCGGGCGATTCGCGAGCGGGCTTGGCCGCCAGGGAGATTTCTCGAAGATTTGACGCTCCCGCCTGCGTGAAATCTCCTTTGCTGCGATCCATCAGATGTCTATACATGTAAATATCTCTGATCTGTCGGCAGGAGCTGGAGGGCGATGAGCTCGGGTACGATCACGACGTCGGAAATCCGCGCCACCGCGCGCCACGACCGTGCCGCCGCCGAGGCCATGGTCGTCCGCCTGCTCGACCAGTTGTTCGGGCTCGCGGCGACCGGTCTGAAGATCAACCAGGATCAATACAGCCTCAATTCGGTCAATGGCGTGTTCCATGCCGACAACGCCGATTTCTTCTTCAAGTTCCATCAGGAGGAAGGCGAGGCAGAGATGCGCGGCGAATACTACCGCGCCGACATCCTGGCGCAGGCCGGCCTGCCCGTCGATCTCCCGGTCCATCTCTCGAACCAGCCGGGCGAGCAGATCCTGATCTATCGCCGCCGCGACGAGCCGCGCTTCTCGGACGTGCTGCGCGCGCTCGATCTCGCCGACGACCCGGCCGCACGCGGCCGCGCGATCGCGGCGGAGCGAGACCTCAACACCAGGATCGCCGCGGTCCAGGCGCGGACGCTGCACGCGATCACGCCGACCCAGTCGCAGGACGAGGCCATCCACCGCCTGTTCCACGAGCGGCTGGTATCGCAGCCCGAGCGCCGGTTTCCCGGCGGCCGTTTCGCCGATTTCTACGTCGGCAAGGATTTCGTTTTTCCCGGCTGCATGCTTGCCTGGGCCGAGCTTCAGAATCTGGCTTTCGTCATCAACGGCCAGGAATACGCGACGAGCCTCGGGGCGCTGTTCGCTGCCGCACATGATCGTCTCACCCCGACCCGGCTCGCGGATGCCGGCGGCCTCGTCGCCCACGGCGACGCCCATAACGCCAATGTCTGGTACTGCGACACCGGAGACGGCTACCCGAGCCTCGCCTTCTTCGATCCCGCCTTCGCCGGCGAGCACGTCCCGTCCCTGCTCGCCGAGGTCAAGTCGACCTTCCACAATGTCTTCGCCCACCCGTTCTGGCTCTACGACCCCGAGCTCGCCGCCAGCCGCTTCCAGGCACGGGCCGAGGTCGCGGATGGCCGTCTCGTCGTCACGACGGACTGGGAACTCAGCGCGATCAGGCGCGACCTGCTGGTGGTCAAGCAAGAGACCATGTGGCGGCCGCTGCTCGCGCTGCTGCGGGACCGCGGCATGCTGCCGGAGGACTGGCGCCGTGTCGTCCGACTCGCCCTCTTCCTGTGCCCGACCCTGGTCATGAATCTGCGCGCCGGGGTCACGAGCCACAACCCGGTCTCGTCCTTGATCGGGCTTGCCGTCGCCGTCATGGTGGGCTCCGAACCGGTCCGCGGCGAGGATGTCGTGACCGGCTTCCTCGACGCCATCGCGCCTGCCGCCTGATCGCCCGGAGCCCGCATGCCCGCCCGCATCATTAATGTCGAAGACGCCCGCCGCCTCGCGAAACGGCGCATCCCGAAGATCTTCTTCGACTATATCGATGGCGGCGCCTTCGCCGAGCGCACCCTGCGTGCCAACAGCGAAGACTTCGGCCGCTGGTCGCTGGAGCAGCGCGTGCTGCGCACCGCGCCGAATCGCAACCTCGCCACCACGTATCTCGGCCGTCGCAACGCCCTGCCCTTCATGCTCGGCCCGGTCGGCTTCCTCGGCCTCTATGCCGCCAATGGCGAGCTCAAGACGGCCCGCGCCGCGGCGGCGGCCGATATCCCGATCTGCCTCTCGACCTTTTCGATCAACTCGATCACCGATCTGCGTGCCGCCAGCCAGGGCGACCTGCATTTCCAGCTTTATGTCCTGCGCGACCGCGAACTCGCCCGCGAGTTCATCGCCGGCGCCGTCGCAGCCAGGGCCTCGACGCTCTATGTCACCGTCGACACCACCATCACCTCGGTGCGCGAGCGCGATGTCCGCAACGGTTTCCGCGCGCTGCAGCACTTGACCCCCGGCCTGCTCGCGCGGCTGGCGATGCGGCCTTTCTGGTGCCTGGAGATGCTGCGCTCGGGCATGCCCTCGGTCGGCATTCTGAAAGACCACCCGGAATTCGGCCTCGGCGCGCTTGCCCAGGCTACCAACCTGTCGCGCGGCATCGATCCGGACCTGAGCTGGCACGACATCGCCTGGCTGCGCGAGCAATGGTCGGGACGACTCGTCGTCAAGGGCGTGCTCTCGGGCGAGGACGCGGTGCGCGCCTGCGAGTGCGGCGCCGATGCCGTGGTCATCTCCAACCATGGCGGCCGCCAGCTCGATGGTGCCGCCTCGACCATCTCGATCCTCCCTGAGGTCTTGGACGCCGTCGCCGGACGTTGCGAGGTCCTGATCGACGGTGGCTTCCGCCGCGGCACCGACATCGTCAAGGCCATCGCGCTCGGCGCCTCGGGCGTCCTGCTCGGCCGCGCCTATACCTATGGCCTGGCGGCCGCCGGCGAGGCCGGGGTCACCCGAATCATCGAGCTGCTGCGCGACGAGGTCGACATTACCCTAGCCCTGATGGGCCTCGCCTCGATCGATGAACTCAAAGCCCGCGGGACGAGCGTGCTGCGGGCGGTCTGAGGATTTTTCGGGAGATTAATCCCATTATTTTCCCACGTAATCATCGTCATCCCCGCGAAGGTGGGGATCCATACGTCAGCCGTCCCGCTCGTGGAAGGATGGATCCCCGCCTTCGCGGGGATGACGCGCCAGAGTTAGGGCGATCCATTCATTCCCAAACCAGCGCTAGTTCTGATCCGTCGGCTTATACCGGCTCCCCAGCGTATAGGCACCGCCGACATAGATCATGCTGTTGACCGTCGCCACCGTCGTCCCGGTCCAGGTACGGCGGCGCAGCAGCAGGCACGGCGCGCCGAGCGCGATCTTGAGGTATTGCGCGGTGCGCAGATCGGCGGCGATCGCCGAGATCACGTGTTCGACCTCGGTCACCGGCGTCGATTGCATGAGATAGGCATAGGTCGTCGTCTGGCTGAAATCCTGGCGGTCGTATTCCGGCACCAGCGCCGGATTGACGAAGCGCTCCTCGAGCTGCACCGGCAGGTCGTTCTCGAAATGCACCACCAGCGAGTGATGGACAGTCCGCCGCTTGGCGAACTCGAACGACAGCATCAGTTCCGGCGTCGTGCTGATCTGCTCGACCAGCAGCACCTCGGCGCGATGGCGATGGCCGCGTGCCTCGATCTCCTCGGCGATGTTGTTGATCTCGATCAGGGTCGATTGGGTGCGCGGCGCGGCGACGAAGGTGCCGACGCCTTGGATGCGGACCAGGAAGCCCTCCGCCGTCAATTCGCGCAGCGCCCGATGCACGGTCATCCGCGACACGCCCAGGGTGGCGACGAGTTCGTTCTCCGAGGGAATCCGCTGCTCCCGCGTCCACATGCCGGTGCTGACGTTGCGGAGTATATACTCCTTCACCTTCTCGTAGAGCGGGCTCGCCGCATCGGGCAGGTTCGCCATGGGGCTTTCCGGTTCCTCTACAGCAGGATGATGGTCTTGAGGCCCTGCGCCCGGCCGGCGATCAGGCGGTCGTAATTCTCCGGCACGTCTTCGAGACTGATGCGGCGGTCGATCAGGCGGTCGAGATCGGCGGCGAGACCGGGCAGCAGGGCGACCGCATCCGGCAACTCGTCGCTGAACGCCTGGCAGCCGATGAAGGACAGCTCGCGATCGACGAACAGGTTCGGATTGAGCTGCATCGTGGCGTGGAAAATCCCGACCAAGGCGATCGCCGCACCGCCGGCGACGCTGCCGGTGAGCGCTTCGAGCGCCCCGACGCTGCCGGTCGCCTCGACCGCGTGCAGGAGAGGCCGATTGCCAAGCGCTGCCGTCACGGCGTCAGGCGTAAGCGCGACGATCCGGGCGCCCGCGACGCTCGCGACCAGCCCGGCGCGATCGGCATTGTTGTCGGCGACCAGGATCGGCGCACGATGGCTCTTCGACAGGATCAGCGCGACCAGCCCGCCGATCGTGCCGCAGCCGGCGATCAGGATCGGATCATCGGCGCCGACGCGGAGGCGGCGGATGGTGTGGAGCGCGACGGCGAGCGGCTCGGCCATCGCCGCGATCTCGCGCGGCACGCCGCGGTCGATCTTGTGGAGCAGCCGGGCCGGCAGGATCGTCTCCTCGGCGAAACCGCCGTCACAGACCTCGCCGACATAACCGAGCCTGGCGCAGAGCTGCGGCCGGCCGGTCAGGCAGGCCGAGCATTCGCCGCAGGTCACCCGCGAATCCGTGACCACGCGGTCGCCGAGGGCGAAGCCGGTGACGCCTTCGCCCAGCTCCGTGACCACCGCCGCAAATTCATGTCCCGCCGTCGAGGGCGAGCGGGTGATCCACAGTCCGGAGCGGAAATTGGTAAGGTCAGAGCCGCAGATCCCCGCGGCCTCGACCTTGAGCCGGACCCAGCCCGCCGGCGGGGTCGGCGGCAACGGCACGCTGTCGACGCGGATGTCGTTGACGGCGTAGAGACGGGCGGCCCGCATCATGCGCTTGCTCTCCCCTTAGCGATGATCAGAGATAGGCTTTGCGGATATCGGAGACCGCGTTGGCATGGGCGCTGAAGCCCTCATAGGTCGCCAACAGTTTGGCATTCCTCGCCAGCTCGTCATAGGCCTTGGCCGTGACATAGCCGATCGACGAGCGCTTGACGAAATCGGTGACCGAGAGCGGGCCGTAGGTGCGCGCCCAGCGACTTGTCGGCAGCACCGCGTTGGGGCCGAGCACGAAATTGCCCAGCGAGACCGGGGTGTGCGGTCCCATCAGGATTTCCGCGGCCTCGGTGATCGAGCCCAGATGCTGGAACGGGTCGGTCGAGAGGATTTCGAGATGCTCCGGCGCGTAGTCGTTGATGAAGCGGTAGCTGTCCTCGGCATCGCGTGTGAGCACAATGCCGCCGCTGCGCCCGCCGAGCACGGCGCGCGAGAACACGACGCGCTGCTCGGTCATCCGCGCCCAATGCTCGGGCAGCGCCGCCAGCGCCTCTTCGGCGACGCGACGGCTATGGGTGACGAGATAGGCGGAGGAATCCGGGCCATGTTCGGCCTCGATCAGCAGGTCGAGCGCGGCCAAGCCACCGCCGACGGTGTCATCGGCGAAGATCAGCGATTCCGACGGCCCCGCCGGCACGCCGGTATCGAGCACGCCGGAGAGCAGCCGCTTGGCCGCGACTACCCATGGGCTGCCCGGGCCGACGATCTTGAGTGCCTGGCGCACGGTCTCGGTACCATAGGCCACCGCGGCGACCGCCTGGGCGCCGCCGCATTTATAGACGGTCTCGACCCCGGAAAGCCTTGCTGCCACCAGGGTCGCGGCATCGACCGTGCCGTTGGCCGTCGGCGGCGTCACGATCGCGATATGCGGCACGCCGGCCACCACCGCCGGGATCGAGGTCATCATCGTCACCGAGGGGAAAGCGCCTTTGCCGCGTGGCACATACAGCGCGACCGATGAGATCGGCGTCCAACGATCACCGGCGAAGGCGCCCGGCCGGATTTCCTTGAGCCACATCGGCTCCGGCCGCTGTTCCTCGTGAAACGCTTTGATATTGGCGATGCCGTATTTGATCGCCTCGATCACCTCCGGCTCGACCAGGCCGAAGGCGGCATCGAACTCGGCTTCGCTGACCTTGAGCGCGCCCGGCTTGACGTCGGCGCCGTCGAGTTCGCGGGCGAAGCGCAGCAGCGCGGCATCGCCCTCGGTCCGCACCGCCTCCAGGATCGGGCGCACCTTGTCGATGAAGCCCGAGAGATCACTCTCCGAGCGCCTGAGCAAAGCCGCGCGCTGCTCGGCGGAGAGCAGGAAAAGCTCGTGGAACTGGACGGGCTGGGTCATCGAAATATCTGCTCCGGCTAGGGCGTCAAGGGGTCAGACGGGGGACTGCAACGCCACCGATCCCTCGCGGATCGAGCGGACGAGATTGCGCTGCATCTCGATGAATTCCGTGGTCGCGATCATGTCCTGATGGCGCGGCCGGGCGAGGCCGACATGCATCTCGTGATGGATGCGCCCGGGGCCGAGGCTCATCACCACGATGCGGTCGGAGAGGTAGATCGCTTCCTCGACGTCATGCGTGACGAACAGCACGGTCAGCCGGTGCTGCTCCCAGATCCGGGTCAGCAATTCCTGCATCTCGTGCCGGGTCAGGGCGTCGAGCGCGCCGAACGGCTCGTCCATGAGCAGGATCTTCGGCCGATAGGACAGCGCCCGGGCGATGGCGACGCGCTGCTTCATGCCGCCGGAGAGCTGATGCGGATGGGATTCCGCGAACTTCGTCAGGCGCACCAGCGCCAGATGCTCGTCGGCGATCTCGCGGGCCTCGGCCTTGCGGTAGCCCGCCGCCGCCAGCGCGAACTCGATATTGCCGCGCGCGGTCAGCCAGGGCAGCAAGGTGTAGCTCTGGAACACCACGCCGCGATCGAGACCCGGCCCGTCGATCGCCATGCCGTCGACGATGACGTCGCCCTGCTCGAACTCCTGCAAACCGGCGACGATCGACAGCAGAGTGCTCTTGCCGCAGCCGGAACTGCCCACTAACGAGACGAATTCATTGTCGGCGAGGTCGAGATTGATATCGCGCAAGACCTCGACCGTCTTGGCCTTGCTGCCGAAAACCTTCGACAGACCCGATATCCGCAGCTTGGGCGCGCTCATTCCCGCCCGCCTTTCGGCCCGAACATCACCCGCTCCAGCGCCTTCATCACCTGATCCGTGATCAGCCCGAGCAGGC
>CAIUCF010000091.1 GCA_903897565.1 uncultured Rhodospirillales bacterium
GAGCGATCCGGCCCGACGGCGTCGGCAGCGACGCCGTGAACTCGGCGTCTGTCAGATTGATGAAATCGGCGAGCGGCCGCGGGCGGGCGATGCCATAGCCCTGGCCGTAGTCGAGCCCGGCTTCCTCCATGATCGGGAGCCATTCGTGGTTCTCGACCGATTCCCCTATGGTTTTGAGGTTCATCGCCTTGGCGATGTCGCAGATCGAGCGGACGATCGCCGCGTCGACCACGTCGCGGGTCATGTTCTTGACGAACATGCCGTCGATCTTGACGAAATCGACGGGGAAATTCTTCAGGTAGGGGAAGGACGAGAAGCCGCTGCCGAAATCGTCGAGCGCGAACCGACAGCCGCGGGCGCGGAGCGGATCGATGAAGCGACGGGCCTTGACGAGGTTGCTGACGGCCGCGGTCTCGGTGATCTCGAAGCAGACCTTGTCCCATGGCAGGCCCGAGGCCTCGAAATGCTCGATGACGAAATCGAGGAAGGCCTCGTTGGTGAGCGACAGGCCCGAGACATTGACGCCGATCCAGTCGAATGCCATCAGCCGCTCGCGATGGGTCTTGGCGAGGCTCGCGACATTGCGGACCACCCAGCTGTCGACGGGGGTCATCAGATTATAGCGCTCGGCGGTCGGAATGAACGCCATCGGCAGGGTCGGCTCACCATTGTCGTCGATCCAGCGGATCAGTATCTCGCAGCCGACCGAAGCGCTGAGAGGCCCCTGGCAATGCATGATCGGCTGGTAGAACAGCGAGAAACGGTCGCCGGCGATCGCTTCCTGGATCCGCGAGGCCCAGAGCCGCTCGCCGCGCTGCTGCTCCAGGGTCTCGCCTTCGCGGTCATAGACGACGACCCGGTTGCGCCCGCCATCCTTGGCGAGATAGCAGGCGGCGTCGGCCGCGCTCATCAGGCTCTTGGAATCGCTGCTGTTGTTGGTATCGATGCACACCAGGCCGATCGATGCGCCGACGGCGAAGGTGCGGTTGGCCCAGGTGAACCGTACGCCCTGGACCGCTTCAAGGACCTCACGTGCGATGCGCTCCCCCGTCGCCTGGGAGCAGCCCGGCAGCAATACCGCGAACTCGTCGCCGCCGAGCCGCGCCAGGGTATCGCTGGTGCGGATCGTCGTCAGCAGGGTCTGGCTGAGCTGGCGCAGCAACTCGTCGCCCGCCTTGTGACCGCAGGTGTCGTTGACCACCTTGAACTGGTCGAGATCGAGGAACAGCAAGACGCTCTGGACGGAATCTTGCGCAGTGCGTGTGAGCAGCTCTTCGAGCCGGCGCTGGAACTCGCGGCGATTGATCAGTCCGGTTAACTCGTCATGGATCGCCTGATGGGTGAGCTGCTCCTGCAGCTTGCGTTCCTGGGAGACGTCCTGCAGCACCATCACGGTGCCGATGATCCGGCCTTCGATGTCGCGCAAAGGGGTTAGCTGGGTATCGACGGCGATGGCGCCCTTTTCCGGGACGACGAGCACCGTCTCGCTGCCGAGCCGGTCGCGCTTGCCTTTGATCAGGGTCGCCCGCAGCACCTTGGTGGCGTTGGCATTGGCCTCCGGCCGGTCGAAATCGATCAGCTCCAGCAGCGGCCGGCCGAGCGCGATCTCGGGCGAAATCTCCAGCAGGCTGCAAGCGGCCGGATTGAGGAAGTTGACCTTGCCTTCGGCATCCGTGGTCAGCACCGCGTCGGTGATCGACTGCAACGTGACCTGGGCAAATTCCTTCTCGCGGTGGATCGCGTTCTCGATCCCCTTGCGCTCCGTCAGGTCCTGCACGGTCAGGAGCTGCCGCGCCCGGCCGTCGATCTCGACTTCGGCGAGGCTGATCTCCGCGGGGAAACGCCGGCCGCCGGCAGCCAGGCCGGTGACTTCGCGATTGTCGGGAATTGCCTTGAGCGGCGTCGCGCCGGTGGTCACGGTGAACAGCTCGAGGAACGGTCGGCCGCGCAGGTTCTCGAGGGTCAGGCCGAACAGGCGTTCTGTCGCGCCATTGATCTCGATGATGTTGCCCGCCGGGTCGAGCACCATGAGGGCTTCGGCGATATTGTCGATAATCGCCCGGGCCTGGGCTTCGCTGGCGTGGAAATCTTCCGCCATCCTGCGATAGGCGGTGCTCTGGCTCTTGAGGAATTGATCCTGGCGAACGGCCTCGGAGACGTCGCGGACTTGAATCATGCAGAGGGTGGCGCCGTCACATACCATGGGCTTGACGACGATTTCCTGGTCGATCCGAACCGGCTCGTCGGCGGCGGGATCGACGAACAGGGGTAGGGCAGGGCGGTGGAAGGGTTGCGACAGGAGGGTACTCGCGCCCTGCTCCAGTGCCGTGGCGATGCCGCGACGCAACGCACCGAGATCCGAGCCGCGGAACAATTCGCCGAGAACATGGCCGAGCGTCGAGGCCGCCGGGATGCCGCTGCGGCGTTCGATCCAGCTGTCGAAGAACACGATGCGCTCGCTGCCGTCGACGACGAGCACGCCATGGCCGATCCGCGCGGTCGGGCGCACGCCGAGTTCGTCGAGCGGCAGGAATGAACCGTCAGCCATGGAGCGGCACCGGGATTCTGATATCTCTGACCGCCGCGCGCCAGAACTCGGCGAAGCGCTCTGCTGGGGTGACGAAGATCAACTCCCCGACGGCCCCGCCCTCGGCGGGCGAGAATGCGATTTTCAGGCTGATGATCACGGTTTCTGCCGCTTGTTCGTGCAGGCTGCGCAGTATCGTCGCCAAGGTCCCGCGGACGACCACCGGAACCGTGCCGGCGAGATCGGCTCTGCCGCCCTTGGCGAGGTCGTCGAGACAGGCGTTGATGACGATATTGGCAATCTCGGCCAGGGCGGATTGATCGATTTCAGTCATGAAATCGGGCTCCTGGTGCTGGCGCAACAGCGTCCGCACCAGGGAAAGCCCCTGGCTGGTTTCGAAAAGCAGGTAGGCCTGCCCTGTGAGATCTCCACTGAAATCCTGGCTCGCGCCCACCAGGTCAGGTGACTCGCCGATCTCTGAACTGGCGAGCTTGGTCTCGAATGTCAGGAAATCGACATGGGTGATCGCGAGATTGAGCGCTTGTCCGGTCGTCTCGCGCAGCAACAAGGCCGCGGCGTCGCAGCCGCGCCGGAAGACTTCAGCGTTCCGGCTGGTCTTTACGTCGATGAACTGAAGCGTCATCCCCCGGCGTCCAATGTGCTCAACGATCGCCGCTCCGCAAATATTCGCGCCACCCGGCCCCCCGATCGCAATCGTCTGGCGATTCTGCCAGCAAAATTGTGCGTTGACGACTAATTTCTCTAATCCAAACATGAATTTGCAGCAATAACTGAAATCAATGCATGAAGTACCGCGCATCGACCCGGTCGGGCGAGGTCGAAAGGCAGCCTGCCATGAACGGGGGACGACGTGATTTTACCCCTGGCGGCAAAATCTTCGCGCTTCTCGGTGTCCGTTTATGGTACCCCCTTTGCAAGAGCCATCCCCGAACCTTTGTCTACGAATCGATTGATTGGAACCAGTCACGATGGCAGCACGTGACAGCTCAGCGCTGCAAAGTAACTTCTCCCGCCGCAACGTTCATGGTCAGGTCGCCCATGCGCTCGGCGAGCGGATCGTCCGCGGCGAGCTCGCGCCGGGCAGTCTGCTGCCACCGGAGGCCGAGCTCAGCAAGCATCTCGGCGTCAGCAGAACCGCGCTTCGCGAGGCCATAAAGCTTATGTCGGCCAAGGGCTTGGTCGAATCGCGGCGCAAGGCCGGAACGCGGGTTCGGCCGCGCTCGGCCTGGAACCTGCTGGATCCCGACGTCCTCGCCTGGCAGCTCGATTCGGCGCCGGGCAGCCGCTTTGCCGAGAACCTGTTCGAGTTGCGCCGGATCGTCGAGCCCGAGGCGGCGGCATTGGCCGCGGAACGCCATACCGAGGCTCAGGCCGCCCAGCTCGAAGCCGCATGGGCGGGGCTTGCCGGCGCCGAGGACGAGCAGGCCTGGATCAATGCCTTGCGCGCCTTCTATCAGGTCATCCTGGCAGCGACGCAGAACGAGCTGATCGAGGCGCTCGGGTTTCTCCCGGAGGCGAGTTTCGTCATGGCCCTGCAGTATGAATGGGTCTCGACCAATCGCCCCGTGACCGCTGCGCTGCGCCGCGCCACGGTAGACGCGATCCTGTCGCGTGATGCCGGCAAGGCGCGCGAGAAGATGGGGGCGCTGGTGGATTTCGTCTGCAATTCGATGCTGCGCAAGATCGAGACGACCAGCCAGGAAGAGCGCAGTGTCTCCGACCTGCGGATCCGGGCGCGCTAGCGGCGGCTTAGCTGTGGCGGGTGACGGTCCAGCCGGTCCGTGCTGCCGCAATGGCGCCGACGCAGTCGCTGCTGACGTCGATATGGTGCAATTGCCATTGGCTTGCCGCTGACGGTGCACCGGCGAGCCGGGTCAGGGCGACGGGCGCATCGGCCAGAAACGCGACGTCGAAATCCGAAAGCGGGAACGACAGGCCGAGGCCGAGCGCCTTGATGACGGCTTCCTTTCGTGTCCAGCAGCGAAAGAACGCGTCGCGCCAGGGGTCGTCGGGTAGATCATGGAGGCCTTCGCGCTCGACGACCGAGAAGTAGCGCTCGGGCAAATCGCGCGAAACCGGCCGCATGATCTCGATATCGACGCCGAGCGGGAAGGCCGCGACCGCCAGCGCCGCGAGATCGCCGGAGTGGCTGAGGCTGAAATGAACCTGGCCCTCGATCAGCTCCGGCTTGCCATAGGCGTTGGTGAGAAAGCCGAGGGTTCTCGGATCCTGCTGGAGAAAGCCGCCGAGGATTTCGCGCATCCGCCCATGCGCGGCGATGAAGCGCTGGGCGAGGATCGGGAAGACGAAGCGGCCGGCGCGGCGTCGCTCTTCGGTCGAGAGCAGGCTCTCATAGCGTTGCAGGCTCGCCATATCGGGGTCGAGAGACCAGATCCAGAGATCGACCCCGCTCTCGGGGGTAGGTATGCTGGTCACGCGACATCCTGGGCCATGGGCGAACTCGGAACGCGAAGAAGACGATGGGCTCGACAAGATGCCTGCTTCCGCGCAATCCCGCCATGGCGAAGATTCGCATGATGTGTGCATTGCAGAACACAGCATGGCGGCGATGCCGTCGTTTCGCAGCCACATCGCTTTCGGTCGGCAGCGTTCCTTGTTAAGGTCTCGCCCTCACACTCAGGGATAAGGATCGGGACAGGTGCGCGAGGGCAGCGTCGAGCGGAATACCAAGGAAACCGAGATCAAGGTCAAGGTCGGGCTTGATGGCAGCGGTGTCTACCAGGTCGAAACCGGGATCGGGTTTCTCGACCATATGCTCGAGCAGTTGTCGCGCCACAGCCTGATCGACCTCACGGTCAAGGCCAAGGGCGACCTCCACATCGATTTCCATCACACCACCGAAGATACCGGCATCGCGATCGGCGAGGCGGTGGCCAAGGCGCTCGGCGACCGCCGCGGCATTACCCGGTATGGTTCGGCGCTGATCCCGATGGACGAAACCCTGACACGCGTCGCCCTCGATCTGTCCAATCGGCCCTATCTGGTCTGGAAGGTCGCGTTCTCGAAGCCGAAGCTCGGCGACATGGATACCGAGCTGTTCAAGGAATGGTTCCAGGCCTTTGCCCAGGCGGCGGGCGTGACCCTGCATATCGAGAATCTCTACGGCGAGAACAATCATCACATCGTCGAGTCCTGTTTCAAGGGGCTGGCGCGGGCGCTGCGCGAGGCGATCGAGATCGACCCGCGCAAGACCGATGCGGTGCCGTCGACCAAGGGCGTCCTCGGCGGGTCGCTCTAGACCCCGTTTCTCGCGTCATCGGAAGTCCCCGGAAGGTTTGCTCGTTGGAACGTTGCATCATCATCGATTACGGCTCCGGTAATCTCCGCTCCGCGGCCAAGGCATTCGAACGCGCCAGCGTCGAGAGCGGCCGCGCCGTGGAGATCCTGGTATCGGGCCGACCTGAAGACGTCATGACCGCGGATCGCATCGTGCTGCCGGGTGTCGGCGCGTTCGCCGAGTGCCGCCGCGGTCTCGACGCCGTGCCGGGTCTGGTCGAGGCGCTGGAGGCACGGGTCCACCGTGATGGGCGCCCCTTTCTCGGCATCTGCGTCGGCATGCAATTGATGGCGACGCGCGGTCTCGAATTCACGACGACGGAAGGGCTCGGCTGGCTGCCGGGGGATGTCGTCGCGCTCGATTCCGCCCCCGGCTTCAAGGCGGCGGGGCTGAAGGTGCCGCATATGGGCTGGAACGAGCTGGTGATCGCTGCGACCGAGCACCCGGTGCTGGCCGGGATCGGCCAGGGCGATCATGCCTATTTTGTCCACAGCTACAAGATGGCCTGCGCGGCGCCGTCCGACGTCCTGGCGAGTGTCGAGTACGGCGGGCCGATCGCAGCCGTCGTCGGCCGCGACAATCTCATCGGCACCCAGGTCCACCCCGAGAAGAGCCAGGAGACCGGGTTGCGCCTGATCGCCAACTTCCTGGGCTGGAATATTTGAGGCCGGCGATCCGTTTTCGACGCAACCACGTCATGCGAAACTGGACAGCGAGCAGCAAAGCTGATTCTGGTATTGCCTCATCCAATCCCACAGCTGAAATGCGGGCCTTAGCGGCCCGACGGAGACCTCAGGTTTGATCCTTTACCCAGCAATCGATCTCAAGGATGGGCGCTGCGTCCGTCTGTTGCGCGGCGACATGGAGGCCGCCACCGTGTTTGCGGCGGCCCCGGCGGATCAGGCCAAGCAGTTTGAGGATGCCCGCTTCAGCTGGCTGCACCTCGTCGATCTCAATGGCGCCTTCGCCGGCAAGCCGGTCAATGCCGCCGCCGTCGAGGCCATCCTCGGCGCCGTCTCGATCCCGGCGCAGCTCGGCGGCGGGTTGCGCGACCAGGCGACGATCGACTACTGGCTCGATCGCGGCGTCCGCCGCGTGATCCTCGGCACGGTGGCGGTCAACGAGCCCGAACTGGTGCGCTCGGCCTGCAAGCGCCATCCCGGCCGCATTGTCGTCGGCATCGACGCCCGCAAGGGCATGGTTGCGGTCGAGGGTTGGGCCCGCACCTCGACGGTCAAGGCGCTCGACCTGGCGCTGCGCTTCGAAGACGCCGGCGTCGCGGCGATCGTCTATACCGATATCGATCGCGACGGCGCCCTCGGTGGCGTCAATCTCGAGGCCACGGGCGACCTCGCCTTCGCCCTCACGACCCCGGTCATCGCGTCGGGCGGCGTTGCCTCGCTCGCCGATCTGCGGGCGCTGAAGGAAATCGAACATACCGGCGTCGAGGGCGTCATCGTCGGCCGGGCGCTCTATGATGGCCGCATCGATCCGGCCACCGCGCTGCAGTTGCTGAGTGCGAACGCTGCCGACGCCAACGGCTTCGGGACGGCCCACTGATGCTCAAGATGCGGGTCATCCCCTGCCTGGACGTCAAGGATGGCCGCGTCGTCAAGGGAGTCAACTTTGTCGACCTCATCGATGCCGGCGATCCGGTCGAGCAGGCACGGGTTTATGACCGCGCCGGGGCCGACGAGCTGTGCTTTCTCGATATCACCGCTAGTTCGGAAGAACGCGACACGCTATATGACGTCGTCCGCCGAACCGCCGAACAGTGCTTCATGCCGCTGACCGTCGGCGGCGGCGTCCGCAAGGTCGAGGATATCCGCAAGCTGCTGCTCGCCGGCGCTGACAAGGTCTCGATCAACACCGCAGCCGTCGCCCGGCCGGAATTCGTGCGCGAGGCGGCGGAGAAATTCGGCAGCCAGTGCATCGTCGTCGCCATCGATGCCAAGCAGGTCGCGCCCGGCCGCTGGGATGTCTTCACCCATGGCGGCCGCCGCGACACCGGTCTCGATGCGCTGGAATGGGCGCAGCGCATGGCGGAATACGGCGCCGGCGAATTGCTGCTGACCTCGATGGACCGCGACGGCACCAAGGCCGGTTTCGATCTCGCGCTGACCCGCGGCGTCGCCGACGCGGTCTCGGTGCCGGTGATCGCCTCGGGCGGCGTCGGCTCGCTCGACGATCTCGTCGCCGGCGTGCGCGACGGCCACGCCACGGCCGTGTTGGCCGCCTCGATCTTCCATTTCGGCACCTTCACGATCGCCCAGGCGAAGCAGCACATGGCGGCAGCCGGCATTCCGGTACGCTGACCCAGACCAACGGGAGCAAGCCCATGTCCCAGAATCCAGGCAATACTGCCGACGCGACCGTTCTCGACCGGCTCGCCACCCGCATCGAGGCATCGCGCAACAGCGATCCGAACCTGTCCTATACCGCGAAGATGTTCGCGCGCGGCCGCGCCAAGATCGCCCAGAAGGTCGGCGAGGAAGCGATCGAGACGGTCATCGAGTTCATCAACAATGATCGTCACGCCATCGTCAGCGAGAGCGCCGATCTGCTGTACCATCTGTTGCTGGCCTGGGCCGATGCCGGGGTCGCCTCTGCGGATGTCTGGGCCGAGCTGCAGCGCCGCGAAGGGGTGAGCGGGTTGGTCGAAAAGGCCTCGCGGCCGAAAGCATAGCGATTGCAATAAATACTGGAGGGGGAAAGCCGATGATTTACGATTCCAACAATATCTTCGCGCGGATCCTGCGCGCCGAAATCCCCTGCACCAAGGTCTATGAGGACGACACCGTTCTCGCCTTCAACGATGTCCATCCGCAGGCGCCGATCCATGTCCTGGTGATCCCGAAGGGCGCGTATGTCTCCTTCGCCGATTTTTCGGCCAAGGCCAAGGATGGCGAGATTACCCATTTTTTCCGCGTCGTCGGCGAAATCGCGCGCCAGTTGGGCGTCGAGGAGAGCGGCTACCGCCTGGTCGCCAATCACGGCGAGGACAGCCGCGGCGAGGTTCCGCATTTCCATATCCATATTCTTGGCAAGCGCCGGCTGGGCGCGATCTGTTAGGTCGCTGCCTACGCTTCGGCCGCGCGAACCGGCGGCCGGGCTCGGGCTGACGCCATGAACGGTACGGCGGGCGCTGGATGGCGTCAGGTACCGCGCAGCGTTATCGTGCTCGGCTTCGTGTCGCTGTTCATGGACACGTCCTCGGAACTGGTCCATAGCCTGCTCCCGCTGTTTCTGGTCGGCACGCTCGGCGCCAGCGCCGTGACCCTCGGGGCGATCGAGGGCATTGCCGGAGCCACGGCTTCGATTGCCAAGGTCTTCTCCGGCGTGCTCTCGGACTACGTCACCCGACGCAAGCTGTTCGTCGTGCTCGGCTATGGGATGTCAGCCGCCGTCAAGCCGGTATTCCCCCTTGCGGGATCCGCGGCGGCCGTACTGGGAGCCCGATTCCTAGACCGCATCGGCAAGGGCATCCGCGGTGCCCCGCGCGATGCCCTGCTCGCCGATATCACGCCACCAGCGGTCCGGGGTGTTGCCTTCGGAATACGTCAGTCGCTCGACACGGTCGGTGCGTGCGTCGGACCCCCGGCAGCCATCGTGCTGATGGCGTGGTACGCCGACGATTTCCGGAAGGTGTTCTGGTGGGCGGTCCTCCCTGCCATGACCGCGGTAGCCCTACTGGCTTTCGGGGTTAAGGAACCCGCTGTGAGCAGTACGGTGGCGCGGCGGGAGTGGCCGGTGCGACGCGCCGCGGTCGGGCGGCTGGAGCAGGCATACTGGAACGTCGTCTTCCTCGGTATCGTCTTCACCCTGTCCCAGTTCAGCGAGGCCTTCCTGCTGCTCCAGGGACAGCGTGCCGGGCTGACGCTGGCGCTGGTGCCACTGGTGATGGTGGTCATGAACCTGGTCTACGCCGCTATCGCCGCGCCCGCCGGCGCGTTGTCCGACCGCGTCGGGCGCTATCGCCTGTTGATTGGCGGGCTGCTGGCCGAGATTGCGGCAGACCTTATCTTGGGCTTTGTCCCCGGACTCGCTGGGCTCTTCGTCGGCGTTGCCCTGTGGGGCGCGTATCTCGGCCTGACGCAGGGGCTGTTCGCCGCCCTCATCGCCGATACCGCGCCCGCGGAGCTGCGTGGCACCGCCTACGGTGTCTACAATCTCGTGACCGGGGTTGCCCTGCTGGCGGCGAGCTTGCTCGCCGGAGAGTTGTGGGATCACTTCGGGCCGACCGCCACCTTTGCCACCGGGGCAGGATTCGCCGCCATCACCGCCGTGATGGTCGCGCGCCGCAGGAGCGCAGCCGGGATAAATCGACCGTCAACGGCGCGCGACGACCGATAGCAGCAACTCGTCCAGGCCTGTCCACAGGATCTGCACGCCGATGCAGAACAGAATGAACGCGGTCAGTCGGATCGCGATTTCGGTGCCGTTGCCGCCGAACAGCCGGCTGATCACGCCCGAGCCGGCGTAGCAGATATAGATCGTCGCGGCGAGGGCGGTGGTCGCGGCGACGGCGCCGATCGTGAAATGCATCGTTTCCGTGATCGAGCCGACGGGGCGGCCGGTGCCCAGCGCGATCAGGACCGAGATCGTCCCGGGCCCAGTCGTGAGCGGCATCGTGATCGGATAGAAGGCCTTGCGGAAATAATCCTCCTCCAGCACGACCAGCGAGCCCTGCTTGTGCTGTGTCTCGCCGTATTCCTCCCGCGCGTTCAGCATTTTCCAGCCCGCCGCGGCGACGACGAGGCCGCCGGCGACACGGAGCACCGGCAGCGAGATGCCGAAGAAATGCAGCAGATAGCCGCCGATGAACAGCGACAGGTTGAGCACGATGAAGGAGTAGATGGCGACCATCCGCGCCAGTCTGCGGCGCACGACAGGGGTGGCGAGACTGGTCAGGCCGAAGAACAACAAGCCGCCGGCGAGGGGATCGATAATCGGGAAGACGGCGAGGAACACCGCCATAAAACTGGTCAAGACGCCGGCCATCATTGTCCCCGACTGAACGTGCTCCGGTAGCACCGCGTTGAGCTTATACCCTTGAGCAGCTGTCGCCGCGCCAAGCAATTCCGCGACATCAGATGATCGCAGCTCGCCTACCCCGGCGAGGTGGATCGATGCGGATCCGCCATGACGACCCGGTTGCGGCCCAGGGCCTTGGCTCGATACATCGCGGCATCGGCCCGGGCCAATGCCTCCGACCAGGCATCGTCGGCTGCTTCGAAAGAGGCGACGCCGATGCTCACCGTCATGCCGAAATGATCGCGACCGCTCGGAATGGAGAGCGCCGCCACCTCGCCGCGGATGCGCTCGGCCAGTTCGACCGCGCCGGGGCCATCGGTGCCGCTAAGCAGCATGACGAATTCCTCGCCGCCAAAGCGCGCCGGCATGTCAGTAGCGCGGGCGATCCCCTTGAGGGTCGACGCCAGGGCGACCAGCCCGCGATCGCCGATCTCGTGGCCGTAGGTATCATTCACTTTCTTGAAGTGGTCGATGTCGATCAGCAGGACCGAGGCCGCGGATTTGAAGCGCTTGCAGCGCAGGAACTCGATCTCGGCGGCCTCGATGAAGGCGCGACGATTGGCGAGTTCGGTCAGAGGATCGGTTCGTGCCATCGCCTGAAGCCGCCCGGTCAGGTTCTGCAGTTCGGCATTGCTGTGCTGCAGATCGAGCTCGAGGGTCTTCTGCGCGGTGATATCGGTCACGATGACGATCACGCCGAGATCGGGCCGCTTGATGTCGATGAGATGGACGACGGTCCGCGCCCAGATCTCGCTGCCGTCATGACGTCGCATCGGCAGATCGGCGGTGTAGGTGCCGCCGCGCGCCACGATGCTCCAGATTTTCCGACCGAATTCCTCGAAGCCGGCATCGTCGCGGAACAGGATGCGCGAGGTCTTGCCGATCAGTTCCGCTTCCGTGTACCCGAAGATTTCGCAATACGCCGGATTGGCTTCGTTGCAGTGTCGGTCGGCGGCGTAGACGGCGAGGCCGATCGGTGCGTTGGTGACAATGGCTTCCTTGTAGGCCATCAAGCCGTTGAGGCGGTCTTCCGCCTGCTTCTTTTCCGTCATGTCATGGGCGATGCCGAGAATTCCGGTCATCGTGCCGGCGGAATCGCGCACCGGCAGTTTGACGATCGACATGAAGGCGCGGTGTTGGTCCGACGCATAGGTGACCCAGCGCTCGATCCGCACGGTCTCACCGAGCTTGATGACTTGTTGGTCGGCGGCCTGAAACAAGGCAGCGGCTTCCGGGGTCGTCAGATCGAAGTCCGTCTTGCCGATGATGTGCTTCTCCGTGGCATTGAAAAAGCGTTCGAACTCCGCATTGCAGGAGAGATAGACGCCCTCGAGATTCTTGAGCCAGACCGGGCTCGGTATGGTCTGCAGCACGCTGCGCATGCGCGCTTCGCTTTGTTCAAGATCCCGGAACAGCTGTTCCCGCGCCCGCAATACGTCGCGCAGGCGTATCTTGGTATCGATATGCGCGGTGATGTCGTTGAACATTACGAAGACGCGGGTTGCGCTCTTGCGCCGGGCCGGAAGGATATCCGCATTGACCGTGATCCAGACCCGTGACCCGCCGTTCGGCCGGTGCAGTCCCATGGTGACGTCATGGCAGGCCTGGCCGGTACGAAGCGCGACATAGGCCGGAAATTGCATCGGCGGGAACCCGGTTCCGTCTTCGCGGATATAGGTGCCTTCCAGTTCATCGAGCGTAGAGCCGATGACGCTGGCTTCGTCGAGGCCGAGGATTCGGCAAGCCGCCGGATTATAATGGGTAATCCGACGATTGCCGTCGAGAACGAGAACGCCCTCTCCCGCCGAACGGAGGAGTTTTTCGAGGAAGGTGCTTCCCAAGTGACGCATCTGGCTCCCGACGAAGCTCGGCATGTTCCCAGCGGTTCCGGGGACCATGATACACTATCGTAGCGCAAATTTATCCGCGCGGCGCGAATCGCGTCTATCCCCAGGAGAATGCCCTTTCCAGCTGTATTGTTCCCTGCAATCTCGCTTCTTCGGTTCACCCGGCGGGATGCGAGGTCATAGCACCGGTGCGGCGATAGGATAGGGCTTCGGCGAGATGAATGCGGCGAACCCGGTCGCTGGCGTCGAGATCGGCAAGCGTGCGGGCGACGCGAAGCACGCGGTGATAGCCGCGTGCCGAGAGTTTCAGGCGTTCTGCGGCCAGGGCCAACAGCGCCCGGCCCTCGGCATCGGGCTCGGCGATGCGGGTGAGGATGTCGCCCTCGGCCTCGGCATTGGTCCGCAAGCCCGCCGTCGGGGCGAGCGCCGCGAAGCGCGACTGCTGCCGTGCCCTGGCGCTGGCGACGCGCGCGGCGACGGCTGTAGAATCCTCGGCCGGCGGCGGCAGGGCGAGATCGCTCGGTCGCACGGCCGGGACGTCGAGGTGGAGGTCGATCCGATCGAACAGCGGCCCGGAGATCTTCGACTGGTAGTCCATGGCGCAGCGCGGCGCCCGGCCGCAGGCGAGTCCGGCATCGTCGAGATGGCCGCAGCGGCAGGGGTTCATCGCCGCGACCAACTGGACCCGCGCGGGGTATGTGACATGGGCATTGGCGCGAGCGACGACGGCGCGGCCTGATTCCAGGGGCTGACGGAGCGCCTCCAGGGTCTGGCGCTGGAATTCCGGCAATTCATCAAGGAACAGGACGCCGAGATGGGCGAGCGAGATCTCTCCTGGCTTGGCGCGCGCACCTCCACCGACCAACGCCGGCAGCGAGGCGGAATGGTGCGGATCACGAAAAGGCCGATGCCGCATCAGCCGCCCCTCATGCAGCAACCCGGCGACAGAGTGGATCATGCTGACCTCGAGCGCCTCGGCCGGCTCCAACGGCGGCAGGATGCCGGGGAGGCGCGAGGCCAGCATCGATTTGCCGGATCCGGGCGGACCCATCATCAGGAGATTATGGCCGCCGGCGGCAGCCACTTCGAGCGCGCGCTTGGCGGTCTCCTGGCCCTTGATGTCCTTGAGATCGAGACGGGTGGTCGTGGTCTCCTCGAGGCGGGCGATCGGCGCGGTCAGCACCTGGGTGCCACGGAAATGATTGATCAGCGCCAGCAAAGTCGGCGGCGCCAGCACTTCGATCTCGCCCGCCCAGGCCGCCTCACCGCCGCAGGATGCAGGGCAGATCAGGCCGCGCGACTGGCCGCCTGCGGCCAGTGCCGCCGGCAGCGCGCCGGTCACGGCCTTCAACGACGCGTCGAGCGAGACCTCGCCGAGGCAGAGATAGCCCTCCATCTCGTCATGGGGCAGCACGCCCATCGCGGTCAGCAGCCCGGCGGCGATGGCGAGATCGAAATGCGAGCCTTCCTTCATGACGTCGGCGGGCGCCAGATTGACCGTGATCCGCTTCGGCGGCAGCGCCAGGCCCAGCGCATTCAACGCTCCGCGCACCCGCTCCCGGCTTTCCGCCACGGCTTTATCAGGCAGGCCGACCACGACGAAGGCCGGCAGACCATTGGCGATCTGGACCTGGACCTCAATCGGCAGGACCTCGATGCCCTGGAAGGCGACGGTATGGATGCGGGTGGTCATCGCGCGGGCCGCTCGTTGGAGTGCATCCACAGATTGTTCTTTCTTTGTTCCTTCGTCAATGATGGAATCGTTGTCGTTGCTGCCGATTCTCATGCGGCTCCCGTCAGCCGTAACCGAAACCGGCAGCGCCGCAGAGGAACATGTCGACAGTCTTGTCATCCGGCGACAGCGGCAGGATCAGGCGCTCATAGTCGAGATAGCGACCGTCGTTCTTGCGAAAGGTCCAGCGCCGCGCCACCGGTGTGATGTCCTTGGCGGCGAGGGTGTATTCGCCGATATAGGCCGCGGTGACATGGTCGAGATCGACCTCGTCGAGAAATGCGCCGATGAGTTTCGCGCCGTATATCTGCCGGAAGCCGTCGCCGACGAGTCGATAACGCAAGCGGTCTCCGACCACTTCCATGATGAACACGTACGGCAAGATGTCGGGGATTTCTTCGGGGGCGATGTCCTTCCGGCTCGGTGCGCGGCGGTCGCCCTTCTTGCTCAGCCAGTACTCGTGAAGCCGCCGCAGGCGGGCATCGGTGATGACGAGTTCACCTTTAGACATCGGCGTGTCCCCATAGTCCTGCATGATCTTGCGGCGCCCCGGTGGCCGATGCATCCCATCGCGCCATTCGGAACGTGATCGCTATCATATCATAGGCTTTTGCAATCGGTACGCGATCCGAGTCGCCGCTCGCGAGATCGACGGCGCCGAATTGACTGGGAATGCTGGCGTCGCGCGCTCATACTGTCCGCTTCAGGCAGACCCGCGGACGATCATCGAGACGACCGCCGGCGTGGCTGTTCCACCAACCGGAGACACGCCATGGCCAAGGGTCAGAAGAAGTCCAATCGCGAGATCAAGAAACCGAAGGCCGAGAAGAAGAAGCCCGAGGTCGCCGTGTCGCGCTTCACCGCCGAGCCTTCAGGCAAGAAGCCCGGCGCCAAGTAGCGCAAGGTCCCGGGAGCAGGGAGGAGGTTCCCGCTATTCCCGCTAGACAGGGGGCGATGCAGCGCACAAATTAGCGTCCTGTTCGACCATGTTTCGGGGATATTCTGGTGACCAAGTTCAAAGGCACGGACCGCTACATCGCCAGTCGCGATCTCGAGGTGGCGGTCAACGCTTCCGTGACGCTCGCACGGCCGCTTCTGGTCAAGGGCGAGCCCGGCACCGGCAAGACCGTGTTGGCCCAGGAAGTCGCCAACGCGCTCGGCTATCCGCTGATCGAATGGCACGTCAAGTCGACGACCAAGGCGCAGCAGGGCCTCTACGAATACGATGCGGTGTCGCGCCTGCGCGACGGCCAACTCGGCGACGAGCGCGTCCGCGACATCAGCAACTACATCATCCGCGGCAAGCTCTGGGAAGCCTTCACCTCCGACACGCCGGTGGTGTTGTTGATCGACGAGATCGACAAGGCCGATATCGAGTTTCCGAACGACCTGCTGCTCGAACTCGACCGCATGCAGTTCTATGTCTACGAGACGCGCGAGACGATCATCGCCAAGCACCGGCCGATCATCATCATCACATCGAACAACGAGAAGGAATTGCCGGACGCCTTCCTACGCCGTTGCTTCTTTCACTATATCCGCTTCCCCGACCGCGAGACGATGGAGACCATCGTCGCCAGCCATTACCCGAACATTCGCCACGATCTGGTGCGCGAGGCGTTGACCCTGTTCTACGAGATCCGCGGCGTACCCGGCCTCAAGAAGAAGCCGGCGACCTCGGAACTGCTCGACTGGCTCAAGCTGTTGATGGTCGAGGATCTGCCAGTCGAGGTGCTGCGCGCCCGCGATCCCAAGACCCTGATCCCGCCGCTGCATGGCGCGCTGCTGAAGAACGAGCAGGATATCCACCTGTTCGAGAAGCTCGCGTTCATGGCGCGGCGCGGGACCTGATCTCAGAGACGCGAGGGCCAGGGCGATGTTCAGCAACTTCCTGATGGCGTTGCGGGCGGGCGGGGTTCCGGCCTCGCTCACCGAATATCTGGCGCTGCTCGGCGCCATGAAGGCCGGCGTCGCCGATTACAGCACCGAGGATTTCTACTACCTCGCCCGCGCCACTCTGGTGAAGGACGAGCGCCATCTCGATCGCTTCGATCGGGTCTACGGCGCGATTTTCGGCGGCATCGAGAGTACGCTCGAGGATCTGCAGCAGGCGATCCCGGAAGACTGGCTGCGCAAGCTCGCCGAGAAGAACCTGACGCCCGAGGAGATGGCCGAGATCCAGGCGCTGGGCGGCTGGGACAAGCTGATGGAGACGCTGAAGAAGCGGCTCGAGGAGCAGAAAGGCCGCCATCAGGGCGGCTCGAAATGGATCGGCACCGCCGGGACCTCGCCGTTCGGCGCCTATGGCTACAATCCCGAGGGCGTGCGAATCGGCCAGGACGGCTCGCGCCATCGCCGCGCCGTCAAGGTCTGGGACAAGCGCGAATTCCGCGACCTCGACGACAAGGTCGAACTCGGCACCCGCAACATCAAGGTCGCGTTGCGCAAGCTGCGCCGCTTCGCCCGCGACGGCGCCGCGACCGAGCTCGACATCAACGACACGATCCGCGCCACCGCCAGCAATGCCGGGCATCTCGATCTCAAGATGGTGCCGGAGCGCCACAATAAGCTGAAGGTGCTGCTGTGCCTCGATGTCGGCGGCTCGATGGACGACCATATCCGCACTTCCGAGGAGCTGTTCTCGGCGGCGCGCAGCGAATTCAAGCATCTCGAATATTTCTACTTCCACAACTGCCCCTATGAAGGGCTGTGGCGCAACAATCACCGGCGCTGGAGCGAGATCACCCCGACCTTCGACGTGATCCGCAAATACGGTCCCGACTACAAGCTGATCTTCGTCGGCGACGCCTCGATGAGCGTCCACGAGATCAGCCAGCCCGGCGGCAGCGTCGAGCATATGAACCCCGAGGCCGGCAAGGTCTGGATGGAGCGATTGCTGCAGCAATACAAGCGCGCGGCTTGGCTCAACCCGGTGCAGGAGCAGTATTGGCGCCACACGCCGAGCATCGGCTATATTCAGCAGCTGATGGAAAACCGCATGTTCCCGCTCACCCTCGAAGGCCTCGACCGCGCGATCAAGGATCTGAAGCACTAGGAACAAGGTCGAAGTCGCCGAGTCTCGAGCTCTTTTCTCCGTCATCCCCGCGAAGGCGGGGATCCATGTTGCAACCGCTCTACCGCACGAAAAATGGATCCCCGCCTTCGCGGGGACGACGGGTGGTAGCAGGCGGGAACGATCCCCTTACAAGAATCGGCCATCCAATTTGAGCAAGAGACTCTCCATCGCCCTCTCTGGTTTCGTGCGCGCCGCGACCTCGTATCTGAAGCCTTATCGCCGCGTTTCGACGCGGGCGCAGGTGGCGGAGATGCTGGTGCCGGTGGTGAGGGTGCCAAGCAAGGGCGGCGATCTCGTCTTCACGGTACCGACGCAGCGCTCGGCCTATGAGCCGATGCATCTGCAGGAGAACGAGCCCGAGACGCTCCGCTGGCTCAATTCGCTGCCAGCGAATGAGGTGCTGTGGGACATTGGCGCCAATAACGGGCTCTATACGATCTACGCCGCCAAGGCACTGGGCTTGCGGGTGCTGGCCTTCGAGCCGAGCGCGTCGACCTATGCCGTGCTGACCCGCAACATCGAACTCAACGGCCTCGGCGGCCGGGTCGACGCCTATTGCCTGGCCTTCGACGACCACAGCCATCTTGAGCATCTGCGGATGGCGAGCACCGAGGCCGGGCATTCGATGCATGCGTTCGGCCAGGATCACTCGGTCAAGGGCGCGATCCAGACTGTGTTCCGCCAGGCGGTCACCGGCTTCTCGATCGCCGATTTCTGCCGGCTGTTCAATCCGACACTACCCGATCACATCAAGCTCGACGTCGATTCCATCGAGCTGAAGATTTTGCAAGGTGCTGCCGAAATTCTCAGTGCGCATGTCAAGACTGTCATGGTCGAGGTCGAAGAAGATCAGATCGGTCGGGATATCCAGGCGTTTCTGACCGGCCTTGGTTTTGCCGAGGACCGGGCGTACGCGGCGGATCTCGGCCATACCCGCAACCGCCTGTTCCGGCGCGCCGGCTAATCCTCCGGCAGCAGAAGGAGGTCGAAGCGATGGCGATCGAACTCGACGACAATAGCGGCCTCGTCTGCGCTTTCCGCTTTCCCGGTGGCGGCAAGGCCGAGCCGGTGAAATGGGAAGAGATCAGTCAAGCGGTCGGCAGCGAGGCGCCGCCGGCCTGGCTGCATCTCAACGGCAACGATCAGCGGGTCCGCCACTGGATCGACAAATGTCCTGACCTGCCGCGCCTTGCCCGCGAATCCCTGCTCGGCAGTGATCGCCGGATGCGGCTCGAAGTGATCGGCGACGGATTGATGGGCATCGTCGGCGACGTGCAGCATGACTTCGACGGCAATCTCTCGACCATCGGCATGCTGCGCTTCTACGTCGACGATCATCACCTCATCACCCTGCGGCACGAGCCGCTCTCGGCCGTCGACAATCTGCGCCGCGCCGTGGCCACCGGATCGCTGCGGACCGAGGCGCCGATCGACCTGCTGATCCAGTTGCTCAACGAATTATCGCGTACGCTCGGCGTGGTGCTGGCAGAGCTGACCGAAGGCATCGATGAGATCGAGGACAATCTGCTCGCCCACAAGATCCTGGCGGAGGCCGGCGAGCTGGCGCGTATCCGCCGCGATCTCGCCCAGCTCCGCCGGCATCTGGTGCCGCAGCGCCAGGCGCTCGCCGGGATCGTCAATCTGATGCCGGCCTGGTTCACGCCCGGCAACGCCCATGGCGTGCGCCAGGCGGTCGAGCGGCTGGCCGCCACCGGCAGCGATCTCGAGCAGCTCCAGGAACGCGCGGTATTGCTGCAGACGGAATTGTCGGGGCGCCTCGCCGAAATGACCAACCACAACCTCTACATCCTGTCGATCCTGACCGCGATCTTCCTGCCGCTGACCCTGATCTCGGGGATCTTCGGCATGAATGTCGGCGGCCTGCCCTGGGTTCAGGATGGCAACGGTTTCATCTGGGTCATGGTCGTGTCGCTGATCACGCTGATCGTCACCTTGGCGCTGTTGTATTGGCGACGGTTGTTTTGACGGCGATCATGCCACCAGCAGCCCCGCCCTGGCCAAGCCGTGCGTCATGCGTTCCGTGGTCTTGGCATTGCCGGAGAGGGTTTGCACGTAGCCCACGAAGGCTTCGGGCTTCAGGTTGGGGTTGACCGCCAGCGCCCGTGCGACCATCTCGGCGGCCTGTTCGGGCTGGTCGCACGCGCCATAGGCGCAAGCCAGCGCCATCAGTCCGCGGACGAATTTTGGCGAGGTCTCGACCGCGCCATGGATCGCGGTCAAGGCATCGGAATATCGTTCAAGGTTCATGCAGGCGAGGCCCTGGAACAGTTGCCAGGTCCAGGCATTCGGATGTTCGGGCGCGATTTCGATGATGCGTTTGGTGATGGCGTAGGCTTCAGCGGCGTCGGACGGATCGCCGAACGCCAGTGAGCGGGCCAACCATCCCCACTCCATCATGTCGTGTGGCGCCAGCTCGGTCCCGCGGCGTAAGGCGGAGACCGATTTTTCGCGCTCCCCCAGTTCGACCCATACCCGTCCGGCGAACATCAGGATTTCGGCATCGCGCCCGGCCATCGCGAGCGCCTGCTCGATTGCTTGACGCGCCTCAGCCCTGGATTGCGCCGGGTCGGGCGAGGCCGCGATCGAGACGAGATCGGTTTGCAGCTGTCCGACAAGCGCATGCGCAAGTGCGTAGTTTGGATCGCTCTCCAATGCCTGCCGGGCGAGCTTCAGCGCGTTCTGGATCGAACTCGGCCCGATCGAGGTCAGATACTCGTGACGCGCCTGCTGGACGAGGCTCCAGGCGGTCTTGCTCACGGTCCCGGGTGAAAGATTGATCACTTCGGCGCGAAAGGTTTCGCCGCCGAGTGATGCCGCTATCGCCTGGGCGATTTCTTCCTGGACCTCGAGCAGGTCGGCGGGTTCACGGTCATAGGTCTGCGACCAGAGTTGTCGACCCGTTCTGCTATCCACGAATTCGGCAATCACGCGAAGGCGTCCGACGCTGTGGCGGACGCTGCCGTGGACGATGTAGCGTACCGAGAGCTGCTGGGCGATCTCGGCTATCGACAGCGATTTGCCGCGGAGGGCAAAGCAGTCGGCACGCGGTGCGATCCGCCGGTAACCCGCACGGCCGAGTGCTGAGATGATCTCGCAGGAGACACCATCGCCCAGATACGCGTCTTTGGGGTCGCCCGTGACGCTGTCGAACGGCATCACCGCGATCGCGCCGGGTCCGTCGGCTGCCGACGAGAGCGGCATGATCTGCGCTGGCGTCGTGGGAAGTGGCGGCAAGGCGGCTAAGGGCGGCGAGCCGGCACGATGGGCGCCGGCGTGGGCGGATCTGTTCCAGCGCTGGAACAGCGGCGCGGCGGCGATGCTCGCCAAGGTGACGATCCCGGCCAGGCCAGACAGCAGGTTTGCGTTGTCCGAGATCCAGGTTTCGATCGCTGCAGGGCTCATTGTCACCAATGATTGAGGCGCGGCGGGAGCGCCTTCCCACCTTGGAATGCCCCAGCATACCGCAGGCGGCGGATGGCGAATAGTGCGGCGCGACGTCGAAGCCTCGCGCCTGGCGGGCCGACTAGCCGATGCTCTGTTCGGCGATCATGAGGACCTGGAAAATCAGCACGCCGATCCGCTGCCTGACGGCAGGGCAGCGCGACGACTTGGCCAGCGGCGTGAGTTCCAATAGAAAGATCTCTATCTTACGTCGAAATTCCGCCTCTTGATTAAATTTCGTGACCCGTCTGAAATAAGGCTTCGCAGTCTTTATTACGATTCCCATTGAAACCACCAGTTATCGAAGATGCTTTTGAAATTCGGAGGAGTCGCAAAGAAATCTATTCTGCATCCCAAGATTGGGTTTTTTGATTTCTTCTGAACCGCCACGATTAATTATCGTTACATCGCCGAAACGGCCGCAGCATCGCCCATATGGGGTATAACAGGGTACCGAAGTGCGATTTCGTTTGGATCGC
>CAIUCF010000092.1 GCA_903897565.1 uncultured Rhodospirillales bacterium
CACTTAGTACTTAAGGGCCAACTCGGGAATTCCGTGGCCGTCGTGTTAGCCAATTATGCAGTCGCAATATTAGCAGGGTATATGATGACGAGGCTTCTGGAGCGGCCTTTTCTCGCTCTACGCGAATTTATGTTTCCAAGGTGATTACAATTTGGGACGACGTGAGATGATAGAACTAAGCGTCGTCTGGGCCAACGTAGCCATTGCCGCATAGCCCAGATCGTTCGGATGATTGTCCCCACTATTGTACATTGCCTGAGGTGAAGGCGGGCTGCTCCCGTTAGAGAGCAGTGAATAGAAGTCCAGGCATGAGTATCCAGCCGCCAAAACTCTCCCTTGGAGCTGAGTGATCAGCGAAAGTGGAGTAGTTGCGCCCCATGGCACAGGGGTGGTCAGTACTAGATGTACACCCTTCGACATACATAACAGAGCCAGAGCCGTGACCCGTTGCCAGTCGGCGTCGAGGATCGTTTGGGTGAGGGTCCCGTCATTGGGCGAAGTCGCGGGGAAGATCAGGACGTCCGGCGCGAGGTTGTTCACATAGTTGACCGCGTTGTTATAGATGTACTGATGCGGCTGACCGCCATAACCGAAATTGCCCCACGCGACCGGGAGGGCCGCAGTCGATAGTGCTGCGCAGGCGATATGTCCCCACGAGTCGTAGTCGGTGACAGAGGTGTTGCCGGAACCGCCTGACAAACTCCCTCCGCCCGATAACGTCACGGTCTCAGTGGCCGCCCCTGAGACGTTCTGCACAGTTGTGGTACTATTAGCGGCAGAGCCAGGCTGAGTGATCGTTATTACTGCTCCAGAGGATGTGGCTGTGAGACCGACGTTAGCGAGGACATTACTCGCATTGATAGAAGCCGCCATCCCGACGGCGATTGCCGAGGTTGTGTCGGATCCCTGGACGGTGTAGCTAGCGGTAGCTGGTAGCCCCGAGATTGTTGAGTTGGCAAAGGTCAACGATACAATATCGCCCGATGTAATTGTGCCGCCGATTGTGGCGGTGACTGACGCGTTCGCAGTATACTCATGGCCTTGCGTTAGACTGTCACCCACTCCAATGACAGAGAGCCCGCGAACTCGTGACATATATTGAAATACTGACCCGGTACCCCCGTAATTGTAACTTTCCGTCGGACTGATGAAGTTTGCCGGTGTAGTGGCGCAGTCACCGGATTTAAAAAATGTCCGAAAAGGTCGACCAAGATTCCTTACTGGATTTTGCCAGTTATTATAAAGCTGTTGGGATGAAGCCTTTAGGCCATATTGGGTACCAGCAGCGTATGTTCTCACCAAGAGCAGGTGAATATTCGAACCAACCACGTCGGTGCGGTCTACCGATGGCAATGGGATCCAGTCGCTAAACGCTATGCCGTAGACGGTGTTAGCTCCGGTCGTTGATGCGGCAGGGACCGTAATGGTCGTAGCAGAACCCGAGGGAGAAGGCGGCAACCCTGGGCTTCCGTTGTTATTGAACGTGACGTTTATAAATGTCGCATTCCCGCCTGAAGGCGTGAAACCGTCCCCAATTGCGGATGTCGGCGCGACAACTGCCTTTGTCACTGTATAGGAGTTCGACGAGGCGTTTAGGTAGACGATTCTAACGTAATCGAACGGGGCCTCGGCGCTACTCATTGAAGAGACCGTTACGCCTCCGGCACCAGCAGCGCTCAAATGACCAGCCCTCTTACTCGTCTGTATGAGACCAAAAGAAATGGGATCGCCCTGCGGAAGTGCAGGAGCCAGTTGTGTCATCTCAACTCTCCTTAATCCTGGAACACCGCCACCTGGGCGGTCGCGGAAGGGGCGAAGACCTGGATGCGGCCTTTGAAGCTTGCGGTGCTCCAGGAGCCGCCCTGGCTGCCGATGCCAGCGCCGCCGGCGAGCGCGAAGATCGTCGCGGCATTGGGGGCGCTACCCGTGGCGGCGCTGCCGTCGTCGCGCAGGATCGCGATCTGGGCGCCGGAATTATTCTCGATATCGAGATTGTTGCGCCCCGGGTTCGCCGGCACCGTGCGGATCAGCAGGTAGTTGGCGTAGGGCCCGCTGGTGCCGAAACCATTGCCGATCAGCGGCAGCGCCGGCGCATTGGTGCTGAAATCGAGGCCGGTCGACCCGGCATTGCTCACGCTGACCGGCAGCGGATTGCTCGGCGAATACGGCACACCGGGCCGGCTCTCCGGCACGATGCCGGGCGAGACGATGCCCGCGGGCGATTGATACTCGGACATGACGAGGGTTCCCTTCTGGCGTTGCGGGGAGATCAGGCGGCGATCGGGCGGACCGGCTTCCAGACCAGGCTGCCGCCATTGTCGACGACCTTGAGGCCCTCGAAATCGCCCGCGACCGGATCCGTGTATTCGTAGTAGACGCCCCGGGCGTAGCCATAGGCGACGGCGCCGGGGGTGAGCGCGCCGCGCGGGCCGGAGAGCTGCAGTGGCGGCGAATGCATCCAGGTGGCCGGATACGTCGCGCCGCCGCTGATATAATAGGGCGCGACGCAGACATAGCGCTCGACGATCGGCGAACCGCTCGCCGTGCTACCCGCCGACAGCGCCGTGTTGAGGAAGACATCACCGAGCGCGCCGGTCAGGATGCCGGAACCGTCGACCGGCAGATACGCCGCACCGAACACCGACCCCCTGATCTGGGTCTGATTATAGGTGCCGCCACTATAGAGCTGGGTCGTGGTGTTGTAAGTACCGCCCTGGCTGCCGTCGTACCAGCGCAACAGATTGCGCATGAACACGGGCGCCTCGAGCGCCAGGTTGCGCGCGCCGTCGATCAGCAGGATGTCGAAGGGCGCGTTGCGGGCGAAATCATAGACATAGAGCTGATAGCTCCCGGTCATGGCGACGGTGCCCGAGACGGACGAGAAATCGGCCTGGTGGCTGAGGATCAGCTGGTCCTGATAGGCGAGGTTCTGGAATTTGAAGCTGGGCCCGCCGAATTTGGCGATGTTCACGCCCTCGAGCGTCACCGGTTGCGGGCTGAAATTGGTCGAGACCTGGTTGCCGTAGGGGCTGGCCGATCCCGTGACGTTGAGCTTGGCATTGCCCGCGGCCGGGTTGGTGACGAGCGTCGCCCTGGCCGGTGACGGGATCAGCAGCCAGGACGAGATCACGTCGCTGGCGACGCCGCCCCAGCCATACTGGTCGACATTGACGTTGAGCGCGCCGGTCGCGGCGTTGTAGGCGACGACCCTCGCGGTCATCCAATTGGTGGCGAAGGCGGTGGTGTTGCCGGAGACATAGAGCGTGTCGCCGGCATTGATCGGCTGGCCGGTCTCGATGGTGAAACTGCTCTGGCCGCCATTGGCCGTGGACTGCACCGAGCCGGTCGTCGTCGTGTCGTGATATCCCAGCAGCGCCGCCGCGACCAGGGTACCGGTGCCCTGTACCGCGCGGAGATCGAGATCGCTGGACACACAGGCGTCGAGATGCAGGAAGCACTTGGTATAGGTCGTCGAGCTGCCGGCGAGACCGGAGACGGCGCCGCCGATGATCGTGCCCTTCAGCAGCTGGCTGTTATGGGCATAGAGCAAGCCGGGATGCACCGGCACGATGGTCCAGCCGGTCTGGCTGCTGCCGGCGGCCTGATCGGTCAGGATCTGGATGGCGCCGGTCGATGAATTATAGGCGTTGACGCGGCCGGTCATCCAGTTCTGCCGCGCGCCGGTGGCGTAGATTAGCACCGACATGCCGACCGGCTGCGCCAGCGGATTGGTCGCGGACGCGGCGTAGATATCGGGATCGCCGGCCGCGACGGTCAGGTTCACGGTCCCAATGACGGGCGCCAGCGTCGTCGTGGCGTCGCTCCAACTCTTGGTCGCCCAGTAGCTCGGCGCCACATACATCCAGCACGGGTCGAAGTGGACCGCCGTCGCCTGGCTGACGCGGACGAGATAATCGAGCTGCTTACCCGTATGCTCGAACTTGGTCTGCGACACCCAGACATCGATGCCGTTGTTGCCGGTGACCTCGAGGCCGACGCCGGGATTGCTCTCGAAGCGGCAGCCCCAGAAATAGATATTGTTGGTGGTCTCGTAGTTCGGCGAATAGCTCGACGACAGGAAGCTGAAGGCCGGCAGGGTGCCGTCCTGGCTGCCGCAGAAGGTGACGCGGCAGTCATGGAAGCGGCTGTCCCAGAATTCCTGGGTCTTCAGGGCGCGGCCGGCACAGCTGTGGAACCAGACCCTATTGAACTTGAACTCGTAGCAGCCGGAGAGCTGAACCATATCCGCAGTCCAGCGCGCGCCGCCGCCGGACAGGGTCGCGCCGGAAACCGTGATCGCCGCGCCAGATTTCGCCAGCGAATAGCCATTGCCGCCGGCGCCATGCGCGA
>CAIUCF010000093.1 GCA_903897565.1 uncultured Rhodospirillales bacterium
AGCACCAGTTCCTTGGCCCGCACCCGCCATTCGAACACCGCAAAACCGGTGATCAGCACGACGAACATGCGATGCTGCACGACCTCGGAATCGCACATGCTGTCCCAGAAACCGATCGAGCCGAGCGGCCACACCTCGGGATCGGAGCGTAGGAACAGGAACGTGGCGAGGCCCAGGAACAGCACCGGCCAATGTCGCGCCCAGCGCAATCCGGCCCGGTTGAGCACGGCGAGCAGGCCGATCAAGGTCACGATCAGGCCGGCCCAATGATGATTGTATTCGGACCAGGCAATGTCGGAGGCATTGCGCGGCGGCATGTAGCCGGCGCCGGGAATAAAGGCCGGCGGCATCGAATGCGCTTTCTCGTGGATCGCCTCGATGTCGAGTTTTTCCTGCAGCTCAGGAATCGCCAGGGCCGAATGGTCCGGCGAGACCAGGCTCGGGAAATGCGGGGTGTTGCGATCGACGATCGCCGACCAGGTCACGCGGTCGGTGGTGAGATCGACGGCCGGCGGCACCGAGGTCAGCGAGGCCGCGGCGAAGAAGATCGTGAAGCCGACTCCGATCTCGACCTCGGCAAAGCGCTTCATGCGGTTGATCGACGTCCCCGGATCGGCCCGCAGCCGCTCGACGGTCAGGTAGTTCATGCCGCCGAGCACCAGCAGCCCGAGGAACATCATCGTCTTGGCGAACACCATGACTCCGAAGGCGGTGCCGTAGAGCCCGGCGAGATCCCCGATATAGGTCCAGCTCATCACCGCCGCCGAGACCACGATGCAGGCGACCCCGATCATCGACAGTTGGGAGAAGCGCTTGCCGACGCGGCGCCACTGGTCGCCACGGTTGCAATGGTTCAACGCCGCCAGGAAGCAGGGAATCCCGCCGATCCAGATCGCCGCGCCGAGCTGATGCAGCCCTTCGAACAGGGCCAGGAGAAAGCGGTTGTCGATCCGGGCGACGGCATGGGTGGTCAGGGTCGCCGCGGCAATTTCAACGACGACGATCGTAAGCAGGACCGCGGCCGGCGCGCGATCATTCCAGCGTGTAAGAATTGCGATAAGGATAATCGCGCAGGCGATCTTGATCTGGGCCGCGACCGCAAAGCCAGCGCTCAGCATATCGGCGAGGCCGAGATCGACGGTGCCCATCAGCACCGAGCCCTGGAGGAAGATCGTCGCGCTTTCGGAAAGGATCAGCGCCGCCGCGCTCCAGGCGCCGATCGTGCAGATGCGGCGACGCACCACGAGGCCCGCGGCGCCGAGTTCGGCCTCGAAGGGTCGCGCCAGAAAGACCAGGAAGATCACCGCGCCGATCGTCATCGACTGGGCGATGATCGTGAGGCCATGGATGACGACGGATAGATACCCGAACAGGTCGATGAGAAGCGCCATGCGTGCGGCCGTCTACTTTTCGGTCACTGTGAACGGGATATCGCCGCGGGTAATGTGGCCGTCGACCGCCAGCACCTGCCAGCGCAGCGAGTAGTGGCCGGGCTGGAGGGTCGCGCTGGCGTCGATCTCGTCGACCGGCGAGGCCGGGTCGATCGGCAGGGTCGATGCAGCGCCTTGCGGCGACGTCAGGGTCAGCTTGGAACGATGATGGTCGATCCGGCTGTTGTACTTGATCTTGAAGGCGATCGGGCCGCGGGCGACGCTACCCTGAATGCTCGGTGTGGAAGAGATGAGGATAGCGTGGGCAAGTGCCGGAGGCGACCAGCCCGCGATCATCGCGGCCAGCATGAACGACCGGAGCGCGGTAACGAAGGTTTTCATACGAACGATGCCACTCCCTTACGATCGACGCCCCGAGTATAACGTTGCGTCGCAGATAATTAACGCCGTGTAGCGCAGCCTCCGGCGGCTGTCCACTGCGCCTCCCCTATTCGGTATGGCACTGGAGCTATTCGTCACATGCACCCACCGACACTGCATCACCGGCTCGCGGATGTCCTGCGCACCCGGATCAGGCTCTGGCTCGCCTCGCTGGTCGGGCTGGCGATCATGCTGGTCCTGCCGCCGGACATTCATATCGCGACCCGGTTGCTGATCGCCTGGAACCTCGCCGCGACCCTCTATCTCGGCCTGACCTTCGCCATGATGGCGCATTCCGACCAGGAAAAGTTGCAAAAACGCGCCATCATGTACCAGGAGGGGCGCTGGATCGTGCTGATCCTGGTGGCAACGGCCGCCGTTGCGGCGCTGTTGGCGACGGTCCAGATCGTCCATGGCCTGAAAACCGTCGCGCCGGGCACTATCCCGCTCCATCTCGGCCTATGCGGCGCGACGATCGTGACGTCCTGGCTGTTCATGAACGTCAACCTGGCACTGATCTACGCCCATGAATATTTCGGCCCCGGCTACCAGAAGCGCAAAGCCCCGGCGCTGCTGTTCCCGGAGGAGCCGAACCCGGATTATTGGGACTTCGTCTATTTCTCGCTGGTGATCGGCATGACGTTCCAGGTCTCCGACGTCCAGATCCAGAGCAAGCTGCTGCGCCGCCTCGCCGTGTTCCACGGCGCCGTCTCGTTCTTCTTCAATACCTTCATCATCGCGATCTCGGTCAACATCGCGGCCAGCGTGCTGTAGAGACTCCGTCTACTCCTGTCCGACGATCAGCCGGCCTTCCTCGGCCACTTCCGCCGCCTCGCCGTCGATCGTGCCCTCCGAGTCGCGGTCAAAGACCTGGTAGGCGTTGAGATTGCCGGGGATCGGCTTGGGCGGGCGCAGGCCCAGCTTCTGCAGGTCGCGCGCCCTCGG
>CAIUCF010000094.1 GCA_903897565.1 uncultured Rhodospirillales bacterium
GCAGATCGCGGCATCGCGCAGGGAGCGCGAGACGCAGGCCAACGCCTTGAGGTGTTCGGCATTGCCGCTTGCCGGGGCCAGAAGCAGACACAGTAGGTCGACAGGCTGGCCGTCTATTGCCTGAAAGTCGATCGGTCGTTCCAAGCGCGCGAACACCCCGTGTATCCGATCGATCCCTTTGAGCTTGGCGTGGGGGATGGCGATACCGCCGCCAAATCCGGTTGAGCCGAGCGCCTCGCGCTCCATCACGGCCGCGAAGATCTCCGCCTCGCTACGCCCGGTGAGGGCGGCGGCTCGCTTCGCCAACTCCGTCAGCGCCTGCGCCTTGGTCGTGGCACGCAGCGGCGCGATGATTGCGTCGGCGTTGATGAAATCGACAATGTCCATTTCGCGGGCGGTCCCAGCCTCTAGTCACAGTCGACGGCGAAAACTGGATTCCGCCGCCGGAGGCCTTCCATACAGCCGCCGGCCGCACTCCGCCAGATCAATTCGCGCAGGGCCGCACATGCATCCGCCGCACCCCCAACCTCGTGGGGGTCGGAGGTGCGGGGCGTCCGAAAACCGGATGTTCAGTGCAGCGCGGGCGCGCCCGCCGGATCGATCCAGCCGATATTGCCGTCGGCGCGGCGGTAGACCACGTTCAACTCGCCATGAGCAGAGTTGCGAAACATGAGGGTCGGGACATTGGCGAGGTCGAGACGCATCACGGCCTCGCTCACCGTCAGGCTTGCGACCTCGGTGGTCATCTCGGCAACGACGACGGGATGGGTCGCCTCCGGCTCATGGGCCTGGGCGTCTTCGACCTCGACCTCGCTGGCGAGGATTTGATAAGAGACCCGCTCCGCGCGGTGTTCCTTGTCGTCGGCATGATGGTCGCGCAGGCGCCGCTTGTAGCGCCGCATTCTCTTGGCGATATTGTCCGCAGCCTTGTCGGCGGCTTGGTAGGGATCGGTATCCTTCTCGTGGGCCTGCAGCAGAATGCCGCGCCCGATATGGACGGAGAGATCGACACAGTAGCGGTGCGCCTCCTTTGAGATCACCGCGTGTCCCTCGATGCCGTGGCCGAAATACTTGTCCACCAGCCCGGTGACATTGGTCTCGATGTGCTGGCGCAGCGCGGTGCCGACGTCCATTTGTTTGCCGGTGACTGAAAATTGAATGCCCATTGCAGGCTCCCTCTTCATTGACGCTCGGGTGCCGAGCGTTCTGCCAAGTCGCCGGGCCCCGAAACCTCTGGAATTCGCGTGAACTCCGCCGAGGCCCGACGTCCAATTTGAGACGAAGAATCGGTGGGGACCATTGACCTGGAGCAATGATCGAGCGCTTTGGCTGGGTGCCTCAGAGATCGACCGTCGAGGTCAGGCCATCATCGATTTTTCCCGCCGCCGCATCACCGAAGACGGGATCCGCATCGCCTCCCGATACTTTGCGACCGTTCTGCGGGCAATGTCTATGCCCCCTTCGCGCAGGATTTCGACAATCCGGTCATCGGACAAAATCTCGTTGATGTTTTCTTTGTCGATCAATGCCTTGATCCGGAACCTTACGGCTTCGGCCGAGTGCGTGTCGCCGCCATGGGCCGAGGGAATTGCCGAGGTGAAGAAGTATTTCAGCTCGAACAGCCCGCGCGGCGTCGACATGTATTTGTTGGTCGTGACTCGGCTGACCGTGCTCTCGTGCATGCTGATCGCCTCGGCGATGTCGCGCAGGATCAGCGGCCGCAGATGCGAGACGCCATAGACGAAGAAGGCCTCCTGCTGGCGCACGATCTCCGTCGCCACCCGCAGGATGGTGTTGGCGCGCTGGTGCAGCGACTTGACCAGCCAGTTGGCGGACTGGAACTGCTCGCTCAGGTAATCGCGGGCGTCCTTGCCCGCCACGCTGCGGCTGACCTTGGCGTAATAGCGCGTGTTGACGAGAACCCGCGGCAGGGTGTCGTTGTTGAGTTCGATCAGCCAGCCGCCGCCCGGCTGCGGCCGCATCAGGATATCCGGGATGACGGCCTGCACCGGCACCGGCTCGAAGCCAAGCCCGGGCTTGGGGTCGAGTGCCTTGATCTCGGAGACCATTTGCGTGAGATCCTCGGCATCGACTCCGCAGACCCGCATCAGCGCATTGACGTCGCGGTTGGCGAGCAGTTGCAAATTGTCGAGCAGCTTGGCCATGCAGGGGTCGAGCCGGTCGCGCTCGCGGAGTTGCAGCGCCAGGCATTCCTTCAGGGTCCGGGCGAAAACCCCGCAAGGATCGAAGCGCTGCAGCCGCTCGAGCACGGCCTCGATCGCCACGACATCGCAGCCGAGCAGCGCTGCGGCCTCGCCGAGATCGGCGGTGAGATAGCCGGAATCGTCGAGCAGGTCGATCAGGTGCAGCCCGATCATGCGCTCGGCCGGCGTGTCGATATCGCAGTTGAGTTGGCTGACGAGGTGCTCGCGCAGGGTCACGCCCTGGCGCAAGGTCTCCTCCAGCCCCATGAGATCGTCGCCGCCCAGCGGCGTATTGCGGGTCTTCCAGGTCTCGATATCGCCGCCGGCGAGATCGGCATCGCCGCCGCCCTCGGCGCCGCCTTCGGCCTGCCACAGCGCGACATCCTCATTGGCGAAGTTGCCGCCCTCCTCGATCACCGCCGTCGTCGGCTCGGTGACCTCGGCGACGGGAACGACCGGCGCTTCGAGGCTCGGATCCTGGATGTAGGTGGCGTCGCGATCGCCGTCATCGGGCTCGAGCAGCGGATTACGCTCGAGTTCCTGCTCGACGAAGCTCGTAAGCTCGAGATTGGACAGCTGCAGCAGCTTGATCGCCTGCTGCAGCTGTGGCGTCATGACGAGCGATTGCGACTGCCGGAGATCGAGCCTTTGGCTGAAAGCCATGATGCGGTCCCGCCCTAGCGCCGGTCCGAATTCGACGACATCGTCAATCCAGATCGCCTCGCACCGGAGTCACGCATTCCCGGGACCGATCCACGTGTTGGGTGACGCCGCACAGTCGTGACCCGATCTAGAGACTGAAGCGCTCGCCAAGGTAGACTCGGCGGACGTTCTGATCTTCGACGATGTCGCTCGGCTTACCTTCACGCAACACCCTGCCATCGTGCAGGATATAGGCGCGATCGACGATTTCGAGGGTCTCGCGGACATTGTGATCGGTGATCAGGACGCCGATGCCACGCTTCTTGAGGTGACGGACGAGCTCGCGAATATCGTTGAGCGCGATCGGATCGATGCCGGCGAGCGGCTCGTCGAGCAGGATGAAATTGGGCTGGGTGGCGAGCGCGCGGGCGATCTCGACACGGCGACGTTCACCACCGGAGAGCGCGATCGCCGGCGCCCGCCGGAGATGGGTGATCGAGAATTCCGCGAGCAGCGCGTCGACCATGGCGTCGCGCTTCACCGCGCTCGGCTCGACCACTTCGAGCACCGCCCGCATATTGCCTTCGACGGTGAGGCCACGAAAGATCGAAGCCTCCTGCGGCAGGTAACCGATGCCGAGGCGGGCCCGGCGATACATCGGCAGGCTCGTGATGTCCTGTCCATCCAGCATCACGGTGCCGACATCGGGGCTGAGCAGCCCGGTCAGGATATAGAAGCAGGTCGTCTTGCCGGCGCCGTTGGGCCCCAGCAGGCCGACCGCCTCGCCGCGCTTCACCGAGATCGAGACATCGCGCAGCACCGGCCGCTTGCGGAACTGCTTGCCGAGGTTGAGGGCGACGAGCCCGTCGTTATTTGCAACGAGGCGCGGGCCGCCGGCACCGGCGGGATCGCCCTCGCCGTTCGGCCCAGACGCCGAGCTGCGCGCGGTTTGCTGCGACGGAGCTGAAGCGCCTGCGGCGTTGCGCAGTCCACCCATGAAGGAGCCGAATACATTCATGTCGTTACTCTAGCGCGGATTCTCGTCGCCGGAGCCACCTTTTTGCTGAGGCACGATGTAGCCATGGACGCGGCTATCGCTGCCCCCGGCCGGCATCAGGCGGCTGACGCCCTGGCTAAGGTCGACAACCCCGTATTCGCCCGTCAACGTGTTCTCACCGCGCACCAGCACAACATGGCCGCGCAGGGTGACCTTGCCGGTCGTCGCGTCGTAGACGCCCTTGTCCCCGGTGCCGAGCTGGCCGGGGCCGGTGACCTGGACGTGACCGACGGCATTGACCTTGCTCACCTTGGCCGGCTGCCCCGACACGGTCACCAGCTGTGCCGCGAGCACGTCGCCGCGGACCGTCCGGACTCCGTGCTTGACCGTGGCCTTGCCGCGGGCGACCGCCAACTGCTTGTGATCGTACCATTCCAGGGAGTCGCGGGCCGTCACGATGTCCTGCGGCGTCACCAGCCGGATGGCGCTGCCCGTCACCACCACCAGCGCGGTGTCGAGATCATAGGTCGCAACATCCCCGACGACGCTCTGCGATGGCGTCGTGATCTTCACACCGCCGGCGGCAACGACCCGCCAGACTTCGGTGTCGCCGGATTTCGCAGCATCGCGGTAATAGGCCGTGATGGTGTCGGCGCGCAGCGTGACGTTGCCGCGTGTCGCGACCGCATTGTTGCGGGCGATGTAGGATTTCGTGCCCTGCTGCCATTCGATGCCGCCATCGGCGTTGAGATGCATCGGCGTCTTGGAATGGGTGCCGGCGAGCCCGCCGAGCATGCCGGCGTCGGGCTTGGCGGCAGGAGTCCCAGCCGTGTCCGCTGCGGCGGCCGACGACAACGGCGCAATCGCCAGCGCGAGGGCCAGCAGGCCAAAAGGCAGATATCGGAGTGTCACGGGCGATCTGAACCGGCTGGAGTCACGACGAGTTGTGCGTGTCCCGTGAATATCACCGATTCGCCATTGTGCAAGGCACGGAATCCATCGGCGGTGATCGTGCCGGCCGGTCCGCCGCCGCTGACCGGCTCGTGGCCTTCGGCGGTATCGTTCTCGAGATCGACCCGCGCCGAACGGGTGCGGAAGGTATAGGCCTTGTCGCGGCTCAGGGTGACGTTGCCGTTGAGGTCGAGAAAATGCGCTTGCGACTGGTAGAGACCGGTATCACCCGTGATCGAGACCGACGCCCCGGAACTCATGCGGAACTCCGCCTTCGGCTGCTCGAGCGCCATCAACTCGTCATTGCCCTTGTTCTGGAAGGCGGTCGCCGCCGTCACCGTGAAGGGGTGGTTGCCGTGGTCGGTGCCGACATAGCGGGGATTGACCATCCGCAGATCGGCCACCTGCGAGGCATCGAAGGCGGGGAAGCTCATGCTGATGCGGGTGAAGCTGCTCGAGAGATACGGCCACATCACGATGATCACGATCGGCGCCGCGGCAACCAGCGGCAGGATGCGCTTGGCGCGCGCCACCAGCCGGCTGTAACGCATGACCTGCTTGCCGGCGTTGCGCGCGAGGCCACGTCCGCGCGGGGCGCCCCCTGCGGGAAACGCGGTCTCGCGGGAATTCTGCGGTGGCTCGACGGAGCTCAATCACTCTCTCCAAAATTCGCCGGCGGCATGATCACCTCACGCCGCCAATTCATTATTGTATCAGTAATATGGGGATCCCCCCACCGGCTTGCGAGGGATCAGTCGAGCGCCAGCAGCTGGCACTTGAGATAGGCGGATTCCGGCAGGGCCGGGTGCACGGGGTGATCCGGGCCGGCGCCGCCGTTGTAGAGGATGCGGCCACCGCGATCGGCGTCACGCAACCCGTGCGCCACCGCCTCGGCGAAGAGATCGACCGGCATGTTGTGCGAGCACGACGCGGCGAACAGATACCCGCCGCGCGAAACCAGCGCGGCGCCCAGCCGCACCATCTTGCGATAGCCCCGGCTGCCGGCCGCCAGATCCTTCTTCGACTTCACGAAGGCCGGCGGATCGAGAATGACGACGTCGAAACGCTCGCCCTCGGCCTTCAGCCGCTCCAGGGTCTCGAATACTTCGCCGCGCAAGGTCCGGCAGCGCGCGCCGACGCCGTTGAGTTCGGCGGCGCGGGCGGCCAGCGCCAGCGAGCCTTCCGATCGATCGAGCAGGGTCACGCTCTGCGCGCCCGCCACCGCGGCCTGGATGCCGAAACCGCCGCTGAAGGTGTAGGCGTCGAGGACGCGGGCGCCGGCGACGAGCCGCGCCACCATCGCGCGATTGGGCCGCTGGTCGAAGAACCAGCCGGTCTTCTGCCCTTCGGAGAGGTCGGCGAGGAAGTCGCAGCCGTTCTCGCGGACCGGCAGCGCGCCGTCGAGCCTGCCCTTGACGATGCGAATCTCGCTGTCGAGCCCTTCGAGCGCCCGCGCCGGGCTGTCGTTGCGGAGCACCACGATCTCGGGCGCGAGGACCGCGTCGAGCGCCGCCAGCAGCTCATCCTCGAGCGCGGCCATCCCGGCCGTGTTTAGCTGGCACACCAGCGCGGCGCCGTAACGATCGACGATCAACCCCGGCAGGCCGTCCGCCTCGGCGTGGATCAGGCGGTAATAGGGCTCGGGGAACAGCTTGTCGCGAATCGCCAGCGCCCGCGTCAGCCGCTCGGCCAGGAACACGCGATCGATCCGCCGCGCCGGATCGCGGTCGAACAACCGCAACGTCACCAGGGCATGAAGGTTGAAGCTGGCGATGCCGAGCGGCTTGCCGCCGGCGTCGAACACGGAGACGATGCTCCCCGGCGCAATTGCCTTGGCGGCGGCGTCCAGCACGACCTCGTTGGCATAGATCCAGGGATGGCCGGCTTCGGCGCGACGATGCTTGCCCGGCGCGATGGCGAGCCGGGGGTATTTGGCGGAAAGTTCAGTCACGATGCGGTCGATGCCTGTTCAGCGCTTGAGGACATGGAGGGGCGGCTTGAATTGCGGCTCGATATCCCAGGGGAACAGGATCCAGGTATCCTGGCTGACCTCGGTCACGAAGCTGTCGACCTGCGGCTTGCCCGCGGGCTTGGCGTAGATGGTCGCGAAATAGGCCTTGGGCAGCATCTTGCGGACGACGCTGCTGGTCTTGCCGGTATCGACCAGATCGTCGATCACCAGCAGCCCTTCGCCATCGCCCTCGATCCCCTTGAGAATTTTGATCTCGCCCTGGCTCATCTCGTCATAGCTGGCGATGCAGACCGTATCGACCAGGCGGATGCCGAGCTCGCGCGCGATGATCGCCGCCGGCACCAGCCCGCCCCGCGTCACCGCCACGATCCCCGTGAAGGGACCGGCGCTGAGCAGCCGCCAGGCGAGCGCCCGCGAGTTGCGGTGCAGCTCTTCCCAGGAGACGGGAAAGGTATAGGCAGGAGGCGAAGCATCGCTCATGGGTCGGGCCGAGTCCTTATGGGAGGTGGAGAATCCGTGAAAGGCGTCACCGTAAACCGACCGCGCCGCGAAAGCAAAACTCGACGCCATCTCCCGGCAGTGCAATTTTATCGGCCGGGAGCGGCGACGACAGCGACCGGCCGATGCCGGGGTCGCGTGAATTCCCTGACGTAACGTTATGAGTCGCGAGCAGGTCGATACCTGCTCTAGCTGGGATGGCGAGCCTGAATGGCCGGTGCACGGTTTGGAAGACCTTACGACAGGGAAAAGCTGGTCGCGCCCTGCCTGATCGACGAGGGGGTGCTGGAAGTGCTGTGCCATGCCGTCGGCACATCGAGTGCACCGGCTCAGGCATTGCAGGAACTGCAGGCGCGTCTGCTGCGCGGCGAGGACGTCGTATGCCTGGCCGATGATCGCGACCTTTTCATCGTCGACCGCCGCGACCTTCCCGCAACGCTCGTGGTAGCGGACGACGACTGAGAACCGTTCGCAGCTGTCACGGGAAAGACATGATTTGACCCTATGGTCGCGACGAAGTCAGGACGAACGGAGTTCAAGATGTCGATCGGCCCTTACGCCCCCGTGCTTGTCGTGCTGGTTGCGTCGCTCGCCGTCGCGCAAACTTCCGGCCCTTCGCAGCAGCATACGGCAGCCGACGAGCCCCATATCCTCGGCCTTCAGGGAGCCCCCAATTTCCGCGACCTCGGCGGCTATGCGACCGCTGACGGTCATCACGTCCGATCCGGGCTGGTCTATCGCTCGAACAAGCTCTCCGCATTGACGCCAGCCGACGAAGCGGCGATCGACCAACTCCACCTCGTCGCGGAAATCGATCTTCGTACCGCCGAGGAGCGCAAGAGCGAGCCGAGCCGCTGGCTGCACGCGCCCGCCGATATCTACGACTCGCCGAAATCGACGCTCAAGCCCACCCTCGACCCGCTCCTCGGCAAGATCCACGACGCCGCGAGCGCGCGCTCGGCGCTGACCGATTTCTACGCGCAGATGCCTGATATCTACCGGCCGGAATATGCGGCGCTGTTCCGGCGGCTGCTGGCTCACGACACGCCGATGGTCGTTCATTGCACAGCGGGCAAGGACCGCACCGGCGTCGCCGCCGCGGTGCTGCTCTCGGCGCTGGGCGTTCCGCGCATGACCGTTGTGGCCGACTATGCGTTGACCACGACGCTCCTGCCCCCGCCAAAGCAGACGGCTGCGCCGAAGAACCTGCCCCCCAGTCTTGCGAAGCTCTATGCCTTGCCGCCCGACGCCCGCGCCGCAGTCTGGCGCGCCGATCCCGCCTATATCGAGGCGGCGCTGGATGCGGTGGATCACGAATACGGATCGGTCCACGGCTATCTCAGGCAGGGTCTCGGCCTGACCGAGGCGGAGATCACGAGCCTGAAGGCCAATCTCACGGAATAAGCGACGGCGTCAGCCGAAGCTTTATTTCCCCGGCAGCATCCGCTGCAACTCCTGCTCGCGGTCGATGAACTGGTGCTTCAGGGCGCCGAGGATATGCGCGACGACGAACACGTAGAGCACCTTGGCCAGCAAGGAATGCGCGCGGCCGAATGCGCCGTGGAGCGATTCCTTGGTGACGGGGTCGAGATTCTCGATCCAGCCGATTCGCGGCCATGGCACCGTGCCGAACAGGTACATCGGATGCGTCGCCGCAGCCTTCCAGGCGGAATCATGCATCCATCCGCTCAACGGCATCGCGAAGATCAGGACATAGAGCCCGATATGCGCCCAATGCGACAGCCGTCGCTCCCAGAGCTGATAGATCGTGGGCAGCGGCGGCGGGGCATGGCCGAGGCGCCACAGCAATCGCAGCACCGCGAGACCGAGAACGGTAATCCCGATCGACTTATGGGTATTGATCATCGGCCGGACATAGGAATCCGGCACGGAATTCACCGACCATATCAGGATCAGGTTCGCCCCGATCAGAATGGCGACCAGCCAATGTAGCGCGATCGCGAGCCTGTTGTAGCGTTGCGGCAGGGACATTGTTGGGCAGAGCCTCGGCTGGTCACGCGCCACGGGGAACGCCGTGACGCCGGGTCGAAAGGGCGAATTTGCCATAGATGATGGTACCGTGACATCCCTGATCTAGATCGCGCGGCCCCTGCGACGAGCCGCCTCGGTGGGATTGCCCATTGCCCCAGGGGGCGGACAACCAATATTAGGCGTCAACCCTGCGCGACCTTGCCGGGGATGCGCGCAACAGGAGCCGAATGATCCGGATGGATACTGCGTTCGCGGCGGCCTCGCCGCGCCGGTCGCGCGCTGCGACGCCGGTGCCGAGTCTGTTGATCCATGGCGCCGTGCTTTTCGTCTGGCTGCTCGCCCTCGCCAATGCCTTTCTCCTGAAGGGCGTCCTGTCCTGGACCAGCGGTCTACTCTATGTCGGCTATGATACCGCGCTGCTCCTGTTCGTGGCCATCCAGTCTTCCGTGCTGCTGCGGCCGCGACCGCCGGCTCCCTCCGTCCTGACACGACCGCGGCTCGGCGTCATCATCGCCGCTTACAACGAAGCCGCCGCCTTGCCGGCGACGCTCGATGCCCTGCTGGCCCAGGCCGATCCGGCGGAGACCATCATCGTCGCCGATGACGGCTCCGAGGACGCGACGTCGGCCCTGCTGCAGGCGCGCTACGGCTTCGCAATCCCCGCCCCGGGTCGCCTCGCCGGTCCCTGCCCCGACTTCCCGACATTGCTCTGGCTGCGACTGCCGCATCGCGGCAAGGCAAGCGCGCTCAACGCCGCACTGTCCTCGATCGATACTGAGATCGTCGTCACTGTCGACGCCGACACGCTCCTGGCCCCCTCCGCCCTGTCGGCGATCCGGGACGCCTTCGCCGCCGATCCACAGCTGGTCGCAGCGACGGGGGTCATCGTCCCGGTCTGCGCCCCGGGAACCGCGGGACGCCTGTTCCAATGGTTCCAGACCTACGAATACATGCGCAATTTCCTCTCGCGCTTCGCCTGGATGCGGCTCGACGCCCTGCTGCTGATCTCCGGTGCCTTCGCCGGCTTCCGCCGTGACGCTCTCGCTACCGTCGGCGGGTTCGACCCCGACTGCCTCGTCGAGGATTACGAGTTGATCCATCGTCTGCGCCGCTATGCCGGTCGCCATGGGCTCAATTGGCGAACCGGGGTCGTCGGCGCCGCCATCGCCCGCAGCGACGCGCCGGCCAATATCGGCGGCTTCCTGCGGCAGCGCCGACGCTGGTTCGGCGGCTTTCTTCAGACCCAGTCGTGGTATCGCGACATGGTCGGGGACCCACGCTATGGGGCGCTCGGTCTGGTCATGCTCCCCATCAAGGCGATCGACGCGCTGCAACCGCTCTACGGCCTCACCGCCTTCGCGCTGCTGATCTGGTATCTGCTCCGCGGCGATCTCCAGATTCTCGCGCCCGTACTCGCCGTGATGGCCGGCAAGATTACCATCGACCTCGTCTTCCATCTCTGGTCGGTTCGGCTCTACCGCCGCTGGATCGGACCCGGCAGCGGTGCCCGCTACGATGCCGCGTTCCTGGCGGCGCTGATCGAGCCGTTCAGCTTCCAGCTGCTGCGCCATTTCGGGGCCGCATGGGGCTGGCTCAACTTCCTCTCGGGTCGTCGCAGCTGGGGTGTCCAGCGGCCGGCACTCCCGGGGGTCTGAATCCTTTAGCTTTTGCTCTTCTCGGGCAATAGCCATTCTCGACCGGAGCGAAGCGATCGCGACGGGGCATGCGCCGACGAGGAGTTTGCAGCCATGAACACGGTGACACCACGACCGCGCCGATCGCGCGACGGAGCGGGCGCGCGCTATCACGCCCTCGTCTTCATTGGACGGTTCCAGCCTTTCCACAAGGGACATCAACGGGTCGTCGACCGGGCGATCGAGCTTGCGGAACGGGTGGTGATCCTGGTCGGCTCGGCCAATTCACCCCGCACCCTGCGCAATCCGCTGAGCTTCGCCGAGCGCGCCGCGATCATTCAAGCGGTCTATGGAGACGCGGTGACCAGCGGTCGCCTCGTGATTGCCCCCCTCGACGACCACCTCTACAACGACACGGGCTGGGTGGAGGCGACCCAGGTCGCGGTGCGCACGATTCTCGGGTCGATCGATGGCAGGCTGGGGCTGATCGGCTGCTCGAAGGACCACACCTCCTACTATCCGAAGCTCTTCCCGAAGCCGCGCTGGGGCAGCGAGGACGTCGCCTTTCTCGACCCGATCAACGCCACCGATATCCGTCACGCGCTGTTCGACGACGACGGCTGGGACCAGGCGTGCGACCAACTGCCGGCGGCCGCTGCACGGTTCATGGAAGCCTGGCGCGAGACGCCGGAATGCCGGGCGCTGATCCGTGAGCGCGACTTCATCCGCAGATACAAATCGCAGTTCAGCTTCTGGCCCTATCCGAGCGGCCCGGTCTTCGTCACCGCCGACGCCATCGTCGTGCAATCGGGCCATATCCTGATGATCCGCCGCAAGGCGATGCCCGGCGAGGGCATGCTCGCCCTGCCCGGCGGCTTCCTGGAAGATGACGAGACCCTGGCCCAATGCGCGATTCGCGAATTGCGCGAGGAAACGAGGATCGACGTGCCCGAGCCGGTGCTGCGCGGCGCGATCGTCGACAGCAGACTGTTCGACGCCCCGCATCGCTCGAGCCGTGGACGTGTCATCACCCAGGCGGTGCTGTTCCGGCTCGAAGACCGAGCCGAACTGCCGCGCGTCAAGGGTGGCGACGACGCGGCCCTGGCTCTCTGGGTCCCGCTCGCGGAGTTGGAGCCGCTGCAGCTGTTTGAAGACCACTGGCACATCATCCGCGCGATGACCGCCAGTCTCTGAATTCGCGGCTCGGCACGGAGTACTTTGCTTCTCCGGCCGCAGCGCCCTATCTTGACATCACGTCGCGTCACATCTCGATCCAGGATCCCATGGCCCGTTCTCGGCCCCGCACTTATTCGACCAAGCTGGTATTCGGCGGCACGGAGGTCACCAAGACCGGGGCTGTACGCTTCGACCTGCGCGATCCTTATCATCTGGCGGTAAGCCTGAGCTGGCCTGGCTTCTTTCTGGCCACGCTCGTCACGCATGTTGTGATCAATCTGGCCTTCGCCGCGCTCTATCTGGCGATACCCGGATGCATCTCGAACCTCCCGGCCGGCTCCATCCCCGCGGCGTATTTCTTCAGTCTGGAGACCCTGTCGACCGTCGCCTACGGCGACTCGATCCCGGTAACGCTGTTCGGCCACATCGTTGTCAGCTCCGAGATCCTGATCGGCGTCGTCTTCAGCGCGATCTTCACCGGCCTGATCTTCGTACGCTTCGCCCGGCCGAAATCGAAAATCATGTTCGCGGACAAGGCCGTGGTCGCGACCCATAACGGCGAGCCGACCCTAATGATCAGGGTCGGCAACGGCCGCATCACCCCGCTCGCGAGCGCCTCCGTCAGCCTCACCGCGATCCAGAACCATCGTACCGCGGAAGGCCATTCCTATCGTGGCGGCACACCGATGAAGCTAGAGCGCACCCACCTGCCTTTCTTCGCCCTGACCTGGACGCTGATGCACCGCATCACGCCGGACTCGCCGATCGCGGATTTGACGCCGGAGAACCTCGCGGCACGGCACACCAGTCTGTTGCTGATGGTCGAGGCGCGCGATCAGGCGCTCGGCGCGCAGGTCTACGGCTCGCGCTATTACGACTCCAGCGAAATCCTGGTAGGCATGCGCTACCAGGACGCCGTGATCAGCGACGAAGACGGACACGTCCACGCCGACATGACCCGGCTCAGCCTGGTCGTCCCGGATGTCCATGGCTTCACCCAGACCCCGCACGACGCCGCCATCGGCGTCATGAAACTCGCCGCGACGAGCGGCGTCGACTGACGCCGGACATGATATCGATTCAATCGTAACGAGATCCACCTTAACATGCCCCCGGAAAGCAGAGTTCGCGAAAGGGGCGCCTATGGCGGCAGGTAAGGCGGCTGCCGTCACGAGTCAGGGCCGTATCTCGCATCTCGACGGCCTGCGCGGCGTCGCCATCGCCGTCGTGCTGCTCTACCACGCCTATGCGCGTTGGCCGGATCTCTACCCCTATCACGACCGTTTCGCCGCCAACCCGCTGGTGAATACCGTGATCGCCGGGGTGAATCTGTTCTTCATCATTTCCGGCTTCGTCATCCTGATGACCCTGCACAAATGCCGTGGCTTCGGAGACTTCATGGGGCGGCGCTGGCTGCGCCTGTTTCCGGCGATGCTGGTCTGTGCGCTGCTGATCGTCGCGACCGCGGGCTGGCTGCCGGAGCGGCCGCAAGGGTCGGTCGGCTTCCTCGATATCCTCCCCGGCGTTACCCTGATCGGCGATGGCTACGGCACGCAATGGCTGTGGCATGCGCTCGGCGCCGCCACAGGGCACGCATTTCGCCCCGTCGACGGCGCCTTCTGGTCGCTCTACGTCGAGGTGAAATTCTATATCCTGTTCGGGCTGCTGTATTTCGCGGCCGGGGAATGGGTCGCGATCGCGACGATCCTCGGCCTGTTCGCAGTCGCCCGCTTGACCGGCGTCACCGGCAACGGCGTGCCGATCGCGGCTCACGGGTTGCTATCGACGATCGGTCTTGATTGCGTGGCGGTGTTCCTCAACGCCCGGTCATACGGATATTTTGCCGCCGGCGCATTGTTCTATCTTTACGATTCGAAGCGGCACCCCGCCCTTTTCGTCGCTGCCGTCATCGTCGGGCTGCTCGCAAGTCTCGCCTTCGCCGAGACGCGACTCGCCAATTTGACGCTGACGATGCTCTTCACCCTGGGCCTCGTGGTGCCGGCGGTCCGCGCCGTGCTCGCCAGCCGGCCGCTCGTCTTCCTCGGCTTCGTGAGCTACCCGCTTTATCTCATCCATCAGAACATGATGGTGGCGCTGATCGTCAAACTGGGCCGCGCGGCTCCCGCGGTTCCCGCCATCCTGCTGCCGGCGCTTCCGATCGCGGCCGTGATCTCACTCGCCTGGATCGTGGCGCGCTATCTCGAACCTGCGACGCGGCGCCTGATCCGAGGTCGCAGCTAGGCCTTCTTGACGAAGGCCGATTTGAGCTGCATCGCGCCGATGCCCTCGATGCGGCAATCGATATCGTGATCGCCGTCGACCAGGCGAATGTTGCGGACCTTGGTCCCGACCTTCACCACCGACGACGAGCCCTTGATCTTCAGATCCTTGATGACCGTGACCGAATCGCCGTCCTGCAGGATATTGCCGAGCGAATCCTTGATCACGCGCCCCGTCTCCGCTGCGTCGGCGACGGCCCCGGGCGCCCATTCATGGGCACATTCCGGGCACATCAGCATGGCGCCGTCTTCGTAGGTGAATTCAGACCCGCATTTCGGGCAGGGCGGCAAAGCGCTCATCTTGGACCTTCGGCAAGAGCAATTCATGGCCGGACGACGATACCGCGCCGCCGGAGATCAGGGGCTTGTAGAGCGGAATCGCCGCGGTCACCAGCGAAACAGATCGCCGCGATGTCGCAGGTCGCAGCAAGGAGCAGGTATTTCTGACTTGGCTTCGAGCCGCCCTATGCCCCATAGATGGGTGCCCGCGGCATGCCGCCGCCTGGCCGTGGATGGCGCTTCGCCGCCTGCCAGCTTCCCTTCTCGAACCGACGGTGACCTCGATGAAAACCGCAGATCTTGAGTACAAGGACGGCGATCTCACCTGCCGTGGCTTCCTGGCCTATGACGAGTCCAGCAGCACGCCCCGCCCCGGCATCCTCCTGGTCCACGAGGCGTTCGGCCTCGGTGATCATGTCATGGAACGTGCCAAGATGCTCGCGGGGCTCGGCTATGTCGCGCTGGCGGCCGACATGTTCGGCAACCGCCAGATCCCAAATAATTTCGACCACGCCATCGAGATCATCATGGCGCTGCTCAAGGATCCGCCGACCCTGCTCGCCCGTGCCGGCGCCGGGCTCGCGGCTCTCAAGGCGCTGCCGCAGGTCGATGCCACAAAGATCGGCGCGATCGGGTTCTGCTTCGGCGGCACGACGGTGATCGAACTCGCAACCCAGGGCAAAGCCGTCAACGGCGTGGTCAGCTTCCACGGCGGGCTCGGCATGCTGCCGCCGCCGATCAAGGGCGGCGTCAAGGGCAAGGTCCTGGTCTGCACCGGCGCCGATGACCCCATGATCCCGGCCAAGGACGTCGTCGCCTTCGAAGACGCCATGACCGAGGCCGGCGCCGACTGGCAGGTCGTCAGCTACGGCAACGCGGTCCACAGCTTCACCAATCCCGGCGCCGACGGCAGCCTTAACCCGGCCATCAAGTACAACGCGCTGGCGGATCGCCGCTCGTGGGCGGCGATGCGGAACTTCTTCGAGGAAGTCTTCGCCTAGACCAAGACCAGCATCAGGGAATCCCGCATGTCGAGTACCATCAGCCCGCGTGCGGGAAAGCCTGTCGAACCCGCCGAACGCGTCGATATCGACCGGCTGCTGGCGGCCTATGCCGCCGAGCGGCCGGACCCGGCGATTGCGGGGCAGCGGGTCAGCTTCGGCACCTCGGGCCACCGCGGCTCGGCCTTCGCCAAGGCCTTCAACGAGGCCCATATCCTCGCGATCTCCCAGGCGATCTGCCTCTATCGCGCCAAGGCCGGGATCGATGGGCCGCTGTTCATCGGCAAGGATACCCACGCGCTCTCCACACCGGCCTTCGAGACCGCAATCGAGGTCTTCGCCGCCAACGGCCTCACCGTGATGGTCGATGCCGAAGACGGTTTCACGCCGACCCCGGCGATCTCCCACGCCATCCTCACCTATAATCGCGGCCGCGACTGCGGCTTTGCCGACGGCGTCGTGATCACGCCCTCGCATAATCCGCCCGAGGATGGCGGCTTCAAGTACAACCCGCCCAATGGCGGGCCGGCCGACGCCGACATCACCGGCTGGATCGAGAAGACGGCCAACGGCTTCCTCGAGGCCCGGCTCGCCGGCGTTCATCGCATCCCGTTCGAGCATGCCTGCCGCGCTGCCGGCGTGCATCGCCATGACTATATCGGCGCCTATGTCGCCGACCTCGATAACGTCGTCGATCTCGCCGCCATCCGCGCCTCCGGGGTCAAGATCGGGATCGACCCGCTCGGCGGCGCGGCGGTCGGCTACTGGCAGCCGATCATCGAGCGTTACGGCCTGTCGGCGACCATCGTCAGCGATGTCGTCGATCCGCAATTCGCCTTCATGACCGCGGATTGGGACGGCAAGATCCGCATGGACTGCTCCTCGCCCTACGCGATGGCGCGGTTGATCGGAATGCGAGACCGTTTCGACGTCGCCTTCGCCAACGACACCGACGCCGATCGCCACGGCATCGTCACCGCCTCGGGCGGGCTGATGAACCCGAACCACTACCTGACCGCCGCGATCGCCTATCTCTTCGCCAATCGGCCGGGCTGGCGCGCCGATGCCGGGGTCGGCAAGACCCTGGTCAGCAGCAGCAGCATCGATCGGGTCACGGCGACATTAGGCCGCCGCCTGGTCGAGGTTCCAGTCGGATTCAAATGGTTCGTCGACGGCCTCGTCGACGGTTCGCTCGGCTTCGGCGGCGAAGAAAGCGCCGGGGCCTCGTTCCTGCGCCGCGACGGCAGTGTCTGGACCACCGATAAGGACGGTATCATCATGGGCCTGCTCGCCGCTGAAATCACGGCGCAAAGCGGCCGCGATCCCAGCCAGATCTACGAAGCGTTGACCGAGGATCTCGGCGCGCCCTGCTACGAACGGATCGACCAGCCGGCGACGGCGCGGCAGAAGGCGATTTTGAAATCTCTGACCCCTGCGCAGATCGAAGGCACGATGCTGGCGGGCGACACGATCACCGCGATCCTGACCAAGGCGCCCGGCAACGGCGCCGCCTTCGGCGGCCTCAAGGTCAGCAGCGAGAACGGCTGGTTCGCCGCCCGCCCATCCGGCACCGAGGATGTCTACAAAATCTACGCCGAAAGCTTCGTCGGCCCCGATCATCTGCGCCAGATCCAGGACGAGGCGCGGGCCATGATCGCGCGCGCCTTCGCTCAGGCCGGGGGTTGATCCACCGCGACGGGCTTGATCCACCACGCCGTTAAATTTCTGCGCCGGTTCGTGATCCAGCGCTCGCGCTCTGCCGTAATGAGGGTGACACCAAAGTCCGCCCGATTCCGGAGAGTGATGGCGATGGCCTATTTCGACGATTCGACCAGCCAGAGCGCACATCGCGCTTTCGTCCAGCGCGCCATGAAGGCGCCGTTGTTGAGCCGAGAACGCGAACAGGAATTGGCGATCCGCTGGGGCGAGCATGGCGACGCGGCGGCGATGCAGGAGCTGGTCACGGCCTATACGCGGCTGGTGGTGTCGATGGCCGGGCAGTTCCGACGCTATGGGCTGCCGGCGAGCGACCTCGTCCAGGAAGGCACGATCGGGCTGATGCAGGCGGCGCAACGTTTCGA
>CAIUCF010000095.1 GCA_903897565.1 uncultured Rhodospirillales bacterium
CTCGTCGGAAGTCACTTCCGATTCCGGATCCGCGGTCATGTCGCCGGACAGTTGCAGGGACATAATACTGATCCTCTCCCATCCGGGAGCCCCTTCTCATTTCGCCCGAGCAACCCGCCTCTGCGCACTCCGGCTCCGGATGGATGCGCGGCGCGACTCGAATCCGCCGATCTGCCGCATCGCCCCCTACTCCGTCTTCGCCGGTGTCACGACCGGCCGCATTACGTCCTTGACGACCTTCGGCGTCGAGGGCGAGGCGACGAGGTTGGTGACGCCGACCCAGAGGATGGTCGCCAGCAGTGAGGCGATGATGCCGGCGACGCAGCCGATCACGCGCTCCTTCATCACGTTGGGCACGCCCGCGAGGTTGCGGAAGGCGGCGATATCGGCGCTGATCACGGTGCGGATCGAGCGCAGCTCCTCATGGGCGGCGTCGCGATCGGCCATGGTGACCTGGAGCTCGGCGAGCGCGCGCTCGAGATCGCGCTTGTTCTGCTCGGCGTCGCGCTTGAGCTCGTCGACCGCCTCGAGGCTCTCCAGCAGATAGCGCCGTGCATCCTCGAGCTTGGCGAGCCGGGCGTCGACCGTGGGTGTGATCATGCGGTCGAGGCCGAGTGGCACCTTGACGCCGTGCTCGCGCGCGATCAGCCGCAGGATCCGGGCGATGAGATCGAAATAGGACGGCAGGATGGTGCGGAAGCCCGCGGCCAGCCGCGTCGATATGGACCTGTCCTCTGACACTCGGCTCCCCTCGCCCCTTGCGACTGCTACCCGGTCGGTTGTTCGCTTCAGCTATCCTATCCCGATAGCGTCGCGTCAACGCCTCACCACATCCCGCTTGACCTGCCGCCGGGTATCTCTACCCTCCGGCGCCATGACCGACCCGAAAAATACCGCGCCGACCGAGATTGACGTCGTGCCGCCCTGTCCGCGTTGCGACAAGCCCCTGGAACTCTGCGTCTGCACCGGCATCGTGCCCCTGTCGACGCGGCGCCACATCCTGATCCTGCAGCATCCGCAGGAGCATGACCGCGAGCTCGGCACCGCCAAGCTGACGGCACTGCATTTCAAGAATGCGACCCTCAAGGTCGGCCTGAGCTGGCCCAACCTCGCCAAGGCCGTCGGCCGGCCGGTCGAGGCGCGGCGCTGGGCCGTGCTCTATCTCGGGCCGGCGAAACTGCCGCCCGAGGCGCAGAACCGCCCGGTGGTCCTGCTCGATCGCGCCAACAAGCCGCTCGACCCGCAAGGCCAGCAGCTCGTGCTCGACGATCTCGAAGGCATCATTATCCTCGACGGCAGCTGGAGCCAGGCCAAGACCCTGTGGTGGCGCAATGCCTGGCTGCTGAAATCCTGGCGGATCGTGCTCAACCCGCCGCGGCCGTCGCGCTACGGCCGGCTGCGCAAGGAGCCGCGGCGCGAGAGCGTGTCGACGATCGAGGCGACCGCCCAGATCATGGCGGCGCTGGAAAACCGTGCCGACATCGCGCCGCCGCTGATCGCGAGTTTCGAGGCGCTGCTCGGCAGGTATCGCGCGCTCAAGAAGCCTGCCCGCGCCCGGGCGCCGCTCGCCGCCGAAGCCGGGCACGCGGAGTCGTCCCCGGAGGCTGAAGACGCGCCGGAATAAACGGTCGCCCGGGCCGTTTCCTCTACGTCTCTCTCGCGACGATCATGGTTGGTCGCGACCGGCGAATGTGCTACCTCGCCCGAGTTAGTCAGTACCTTCATTGGCGCCCCGGCAGGATCGCCACAGCAGATCGGTCCCCTCTCCTTGGTCACACTCTCCGTCGTCATTCCGGTCAAGAACGAGGCCGAGAACATCGCGCCGCTCGTGGCTGAGATCCGCGCGGCTCTGGAGACGCTCGTCGCTTACGAGATCGTCTATGTCGATGACGGCAGCACCGACGACACGGTCGCCCGCATCCGCGCCCTCGCCGACGGCACGGACCGGCTGCGCGTGGTCCGCCACAAGGCGAGCTGCGGCCAGAGCACGGCGGTGCGCAGCTGCGTCAAGGCCGCCCGCGGGCGTTGGATCGCGACCCTGGACGGCGATGGCCAGAACGACCCCGCCGATATCCCGGCCCTCTGGCAGTTGGCCGCCGCGGAGCCGGCGGGAACGCGGCTGCTGCTCGCCGGCCATCGCGCCCGCCGCAAGGATACCGCGATCAAGCGCGTCAGTTCGCGCATCGCCAACCGCGTCCGCGCCTTCCTGCTGTCGGACTCGACGCCGGACAGCGGCTGCGGGCTCAAACTGTTCGAGCGCGAGACCTTCCTGGAACTGCCCTATTTCAGCCATATGCACCGCTTCCTGCCGGCGCTGGTGCTGCGGGCCGGCGGCCGTGTCGTCTCGGTCAAGGTCAACCATCGCCCGCGCGGCCAGGGCGTCTCGAATTACGGCACCTTCGACCGGCTCTGGGTTGGCATCAGCGATCTTGCCGGTGTCATGTGGCTGCAGCGCCGCGCCAAGGTTCCGGTCATCCTCGGCGATTCCGAGTAGCCGCATCGATGGCGCTATCCGGAAAAGGGATCGGCCGGGTGATCCTGGCCGCAGCGATCGTCGCCGGGGTCCTCTACACCTGGCTGCATCGCGACCTGTTCCAGCACGGCCATCTCCAGGCGTTCATCATCGAGAACCGCGCCTGGATTTCGGAGAACCCCTACGCGCCGCTGCTCTATATCCTGGTCCATGTCGTCGTCAGCCTGACCTTCATCCCGCGCTCGCTGATCGCCGTCGCGGCGGGCGTGATCTGGGGCGTCTGGTGGGGCAGCCTCCTCGCCACGCTCGGCTGCCTGGCCGGCGCCTCCGTCGGCTTTCTGATCGCGCGCTATCTCAATGACGGGCTGATCCGGCCGAGCCAGCTGCCGGGCTTCGGGCGGTTCCTGGAGAGCCTCGAGCGCGGCGGCTGGCGCGCCGTGACGATGCTGCGGCTGGTGCCGGTGATGCCGCATACCCCGGTCAACTACGCCTTCGGCCTGACCAGCGTCGGCTTCCTGCCCTATTGCGTCGGCACCGTGCTCGGCTCGCTGCCGACGACGGTGTTTTATGCCGATCTCGGCGCCGTCGGCGAGACGACGATGACGATGACCAATCATGGCCAATGGTACGTGCCCGCCGCGATCGGCGTCGTCGCCATCGCGGCATCCTTCCTGCTGCCCCGCCTGCCGGGGCTGCGGCGACGCAAAGACTAGGTCAGGTCGCGGGGCAGCAAGACCATCCGTCCATAGCTCACCACGAAGAGCGCGAACGCTGCGATCCAGAGACATGCTGCGAGCATGAGCAGCGTCATCGTCCAATCTTCGCCGAATGCCGCCCACACGCGGATGATCGCGGCAAGCGTGACGAGGATATAGATGACGCTTGTCGCCCAATCTGCTGAGAGCTCACGCCCCGTGTGGCCACGGGTGGTGCGTGTCATAACCGCGAGAATCATTGTCCCGATTGCGCCCGCGGTGAGCGCATGGATGGCCGCGCTGAGCGGTACATGGTCACTGATCAGGGAGAGTCCGAGCAATCCCACGCCCGATACCAGCCAAGAATAGCCGATATGGAGAACCATCAGCAGCGGTTCGCGGGTCGTCGCAATGCCGCACCAGCGCAGCAGGCGCCACAGATTGAGGGCTGCGGCTAACAGCAGAACGGCCCCAAGCGGCTGAAACGCCGGGTATACCGCCCAGCCGAGCAGCCCGGCCTGGAGGACGCCGAGTGCCACGCGGTCGAGCAGTCCAGGCACCGCCGGGAGATGGGGCGCGTGGCGCTTCATCAGCCAGTTTCGGGTGAAGCTCGGGATGATTCGACCCGCGACGACGGAGATGAGAATGACGATGGCGACGAGGCCGAGCCGCCAACCGAGCCCCGGCGGCATGTCGACACCATTGGCCCCGAGATGCATCAAGAGATTGGCGAATGCCAGGATCGCAACCGGCGCCACCATCGGCAGGTTGTGCCAATTCCGCCCGGCGATGATTTCGCGGGCGACGACGCCGACCAGGAATACGGGGAAGGCCAAATCTGCCGCGATACCGAGCCAGGCGGGCAGCAACGCGGAAACGAAGCACGCGATTCGACCGAGCAGCCACAGCCCCGCCAGCAGCGCCAGGGGCCAACCGCTTACCGGAAGCCGCTTTGTCCAGTTCGGAATGGCGGTCAG
>CAIUCF010000096.1 GCA_903897565.1 uncultured Rhodospirillales bacterium
GAGACGACGAAGACATGAAGCTGTAGCCGGTCCGCGACCCGGTAAACCTCTTCGCGGACCGGGCAGGCGTCGCCGTCGATGTAGACTGCCGTCAAGCGACGTCCATTTCCGCCATCGCCGCGGGGGACTCCGGCAGGATCTGGCCGCCATCGATCACCATGCCCTGGCCGGTGATGTAGGCAGCCTCCTCTGTCGCGAAGAACAGTGCCGCATTGGCGATATCGGCGACGCTGCCCAGCCGGCGCTGCGGGATCGAGGCTTCCATGCCGGCGATATATTCCGCGCCCATGCCTTCGAGACCTTCGGTGAAGATATTGCCCGGCATGACGGCGTTGACCGTGATGCCCGAAGGCGCGAGTTCGATCGCGGCGGTGCGCATGAAGCCGAGTTGGGCGGCCTTGCTGGCGCCATAATGCGACCAGCCGGGAAATCCGGTGATCGGGCCGGTGATCGACGAGGTCAGAATGATGCGGCCGCGACCAGAAGCCTTCAGCGCCGGCAAGCAGGCGCTCACCGACAGGAAGGTGCCGCGCATATTGGTGTTCATGACATGGTCGAATTCCTCGACGGTCATGGTCGACAACTTGGCGGCGGGAAAAATGCCGGCATTGGCGCAGAGAATATCGATGGTGCCGAACCGCGCCAAGGTGGCCGCGGCCATGGCCTTCGCGCCCTCGGGCGTGCTGACATCGGCGCCGACGGCGGCGAGCTTGCCGCCGACAGCCGCCAATTCAGCAGCCACCGCTTCGCCATCCGCGACGTTGCGCGAGACGATCATGACGTTGCAGCCGACTTCGGCGAAGCGGCGGGCGATGCCCTTGCCGATCCCCTTGGTGGCGCCGGTGACGATAACGGTGCGGCCGGCTAGTGATTTGAACATCTGCGCTCTCCTTGTTCAGGCATATTTAGTGAGAAACCGGTCCGCGAGGACCAGAGAATCCAGGGTATAGGGAACGCCCATCTCCTGGGCGGTCGGGGTCTCGGCATGCGAGGCGATCCAGGCGACCAGCATGATCCGGCGCAGCATCACGAAGACCGGGATCATCGCCGCCTCGGCCTCGGAGAGCGGCAACACACTGCGATACCCGGCGATCCAGGCATCGAGCAGCGCGGGGATGATCGGCTCATGTTCGATGAAGCTCACGGCCGCGGCGAAATCGTAGACGTACCAGGTGAAGCCGCAATCGTCGAAATCGATCACGTGGAGTTCGTCGTCGTTGACGAGCAGGTTGGCGAGCCGGAGATCGGCATGGACCAGGCCGAAGCGCTCGGCGCCCATGCCGAAGCGCCCGAGATACTCCGCGATCTTGGCGACGGTGCGGGTCAGCAACGCCTTGCCGGCGGCGTCGAGGCCGAGGCCGGCATTCCAGGGGCCCCAATAGGGCGTCGCGCCGATCATCGTCTGGAAATTCCAGATCTTGCGGGTAAAGCCGGCGGGCTTCTGCCAGGCGCGCGCATGGATATGGAGCTTCGCATTGATCGCGCCGAGGCGGCGGAACCAGGCGACCAGATCGTCCTCCGGCGCCGGCGCGCGCCCCTCGACGAATTCGAACGCCGCGACATAGCGAGTGTCGACGCCATCATGCAGGCGATAGAGAAAGGCGCCATCCTTGCCGGCGATCGGCGCGGGGGTCGACGCGACACCGCTCTCCCGCAACGCGGAGATCCAAGCCAGTTCGGAAGCGATTTCTTCCGTCGAGTGATACTCGGGCCTGTGGACGCGCAGGATGAGACTACGGTCGTTCGCCGGGTCGCGCACCCGGTACGTCGCATTCTCGGAGATCGTCAGCAACGAGAGATCCGCCTCAGGCGACAGTGACCACGCCGGCAATGCCTGCTGCAGCATCGCGTGCAATCGACCCAGAAACGCGTCGTCATACATGGTCATCTCTTCACCTCTGCGCCTCTGCGCCCTGCCCTGCTCACGGGTCACAGCAATTTTCGTGCTTTGACCGAATTTGGTACTTCCAACATTCTGTGTGGTACCATTGATGCGTTGATCAAGCCATATCGATTGGTTTGCACCGCTCTCCGGGCGTTCTCGCCGCAGGTGGTGAATAAATAGACAATTGCCTCTGTTGCAAGTACCACATTTTGAGCAAACGCGGGACACCTTGGCGATGGACGATAAACTCAACATTCTCGACCTCAACGCGCTCGATCAGCGGCATCTCGAGCATCTCGATCCGGAGACCCGCGACCTCGTGCTGCGACGCCATCATACCCTGGGCGCCGACTCACCCCTGTTCTACCGGGAGCCGCTTCACCTGGTTCGCGGCCGCGGCCCCTGGCTCTACGACGCCCGGGATCGCGCCTATCTCGACTGCTACAACAATGTCGCGTCGGTCGGCCATTGTCACCCGCATGTCGTCGCGGCGATCGCCCGCGAGGCCGGAACCCTCGCGGTCAACAGCCGCTACCTCTACGACATCCTCTATGCCTATGCCGAGAAACTGCTGGCGACGATGCCGCAGACGCTCACGCGCCTGGCGATGACCTGCACCGGCAGCGAGAGCGTCGATCTCGCCCTGCGGATCACGCGGCACTACACTCAGGCGAGCGGCATCATCGTCACGAGCCACGCCTATCACGGCAACACCACGGCCGTGGCCGAGATCTCGCCGTCGTCGGGCCTGGCGGTGCCGATCGGTCAGCATGTCCGCACTGTTCCTGCACCGGATTCCTACCTCAATCCGGGCGGCGATGTCGGCGCCCGCTTCGCGGCAGATGTGCGCGCTGCCATCGCCCAATTGCAGCGCCACGGCATCAAATTCGCCGGCATGATCGTGGACTCGGTGTTCTCCAGCGACGGCATCTTCACCGAGCCGCAGGGCTTTCTTTGCGAGGCCGTGGATGCGGTGCGCGCTGCCGGCGGGCTCTACATCGCCGACGAAGTCCAGCCGGGCTTCGGTCGCACCGGGGCCGCGATGTGGGGGTTCCTGCGTCACGGGTTGAGCCCGGATATCGTCGTCATGGGCAAACCCATGGGCAACGGCTACCCGGTCGCGGGCGTCGTGACGCGCCCGGAGATCCTGCAGGATTTCGCCCGAAATTGCGGTTATTTCAACACCTTCGGCGGCAATCCCGTGGCTGCCGCCGCGGCGATGGCGGTACTTGAAGTGATCGAGGGCGAAGGTCTCGTCGCCAATGCCCAGGCGATGGGCACGCGGCTGCTCGCGGGGCTCGAGACGCTGAAATCGCGCCATGCCTGTATCGGCGACGTTCGCGGCGCCGGGCTGTTCGTCGGTGTCGAGTTCAGCACGCCCGGCGGTACCGAGCCTGATCGCGAGATCACCTCGCGCGTGGTCAACGGTCTGCGCGAACGCGGCGTACTGATCGGCACCGCGGGCCCGCATGGCAACGTCCTGAAAATCAGGCCACCGCTGTGTATCGCCGCCGAGGAAGTCGATCTCCTCGTCACCAGGCTGGGCGAGGTTCTCGACCAGGAGCGCTGAGCGAGATGGGCATGACCGGGCGGAGCAACAAGCAAGAGCGCCAGGCCTCGATCCTCAAGCAATTGTCGCGGGCCCCCAGTCTCCGGATCGCCGAACTGGCTGTCGGCCTCGGCGTGTCCACGGAAACGATCCGTCGCGATCTCGACGAGCTGACCGCTCTCGGCCGGCTCAACCGGACCTATGGCGGCGCCGTTCTACCCCCGGAGGCGGAGCCGGCAGTCAAGGAGCGCGAAAAGATCCTCCTGCCCGAGCGCGAGCGTATCGCGCAAGCCACCCTCGGGCTGATCAAGCCGGGCAACTTCCTGATGATCGGGTCCGGCGCCACCACGGTTCACGTCGCCCGCAGGCTCGCGGCCGATTGTGGGAACCTGACGGTCATCACCCATGCTTTCGGCGTCGCCAGCGTCCTCTCCGCGAACCCGACGATCACGGTCATCATGGCGCCCGGCCGCTTCAATCCCGACGAATCCTGTACCTATGGCGGCTATGCCGTGGCGTTCCTCGCGGGCTTCCAGGTCGACCGGGCGATCCTCGGCGCGAGCGGTCTGATGCCCGGCGGACCGACCGATGCCGACGCGGAATCGGCGACGGTCTATACCGCGATGATGAGTTCTGCCGCGGCAACCACGGTCGTGGCGGATCACTCCAAGGTCGACCGCTCGTTTCTCGCGCGATACGCGACATGGTCGCAGGTCGATCAACTGGTGACGGATCGCGAGCTCCCGCTTCCCCTGGCGGATCGGCTCGCCGCCTGCGATACCGAGATCATCGTCGCGCCCTGAGCAAAAAAGAACGGCGCCCCGAAGGACGCCGTTCAACGATCACACCTGCGTCGATCGAGCCTAGGGAACGATACCCTGGGCGTGCTCGGCGTCTGCCAGCATGCCGTCGGGAACGCCCTGGTAAATCAGGCGGCCGACCCGGGCGAATTTCTCCGGATCACTCTTCTTGACGTAGAGGGAACCCAGGAGGCCCAGCGCGAAGACCGCGATATCGATCCAGATGATGTACTTCGCGAAGGTGGCCGTGCCGCCGATGAAGTCGAAGTTCGAGACGCAGAGATAGATCACCGCAACCTGGGTCACGAAGGCGATGATCGGCGCCAGCTGCGTCTTCCAGCCATGATGCTCTTCCGGGTGGTTGTTGCGGAAATAGACCACGATCGCGATCGAGACGATGGCCTGAGCCGAGAGGATCAGGATCGTGCCGAGCAGCGCCATCAGGCCGTAGACCTGGCCATAGGCCTGGCCGTTCGGATCGTCGGAGCCGACGAAGATCGCGAAGGCGGCAATGACCGCGATGGCGAACCCGGTCTGCAGGAACGACGCGACATAGGGGGTCTTATAGCGGGAATGGGTCTTGCCGAGGATCGCCGGCACCAACCGCTCCCGACCGAGCGAGTAGATATAGCGCGCCGCCGTATTGTGGAAGGCCGCGCCACAGGCGAAGGAGCTCGTCAGGATGAGATAGCTCATGATCTGCGTCGCCCACGGGCCGACAGTCCGGGTAGAGGTGTCATAGAAGAAGGTCAGCGGGTTGTTCTGTGCCTTGTCGATCAGGTCCGTGAACTTCGGGTAGCCCGAGGTCGCCGCCCAGGTCGTGATCGTGTAGAACACCCCGAGCGAGATCACCGAAACATAGAGCGAGATCGGCACGATCTTCTTCGGGTTGACCGATTCTTCGGCGTAGTTCGGCGCCATTTCGAAGCCGACGAAGGACCAGAAGGCAAAAAACAGACCGACGCCGCCGACACCGGCGGCGAGCTTACCCGGCGCCGGAAAGCCGGAGAAAGCACCGGCCGGGCTCAGGGCGGCGATCGAGACGTCGACGCCATTGCCGGCATGGCTGAAGACGCCGGCGTCGAAGATCAACAGGATCGCGACTTCCGCCACCAGGGCGACGCCGAGGACCGCCGACGAGATCTTGACGTCGAAATAGGTCATGATCGAGATGCCGGCGATCATCGCCATGGCCAGGTAGGGCCATTTGATGTTGACCCCGAACAGCGTATTGATCTTGTCGTTGGCGAAATAGGCGAAACCGCCCGCGAGCGACGGTTCGAACACGGAATAAGCGACCACCGAGCAAAAACCGACTGCCATGCCGAGCTCACGGCCGAGACCGTGGCTGATGAAGGAGTAGAAGCCGCCGACCGCCGATACTTTACCGGCCATCGCGGCATATCCTACCGAAAAAATCAGCAGGATCAACGTGGAGACCAGGACGGTGCCGGCGGCATAGATGCCGTTGCCGAAGCCGGAGATGATCGGCACGTTGAGCAGCATCGCCGTGATCGGCGCCGCACCCGTGACGGTCAGGAACAAGACGCCGGCAAGACCGATCGCTTTGGAGTGGAGGAGATCGACGCCCTTACTGCTGGTGACGTCGAAATCGGTTGGAGGGCTCCCCCCCAGTTTCGTGGGATTGACTGTACTCATCTGCCATCGCTCCTTGATAGTCGATCGGGGTGGTCTGGTGGACGATCGCTGTCCATAGCCCTGTGGTGACGTAAGCGTCACTTAGCAAGAACGAGGCCAGTCACCGCCCGGGCAGATACCCGATCACATCATCGGCGCTCATCACGGCGCAGTAGATCATGTTGATGATCGCGAGCTCCTGGCGATGGAGTTCGTCACTGGCTGCAGCGCAACCGTCTTCGACGACGATCACGTCGAAGCTCTCGTCCGCGAGGCTGCGCACGGTCGAGGCGACGCATTGATCGGTGAAGATCCCGGCACAGACGACATGGGTAATGCCGATATTGCTGAGCACGAGGCGCAGGTTGGTGCCGGTGAGCGCGCTGTCAGTGGTCTTGGTGACGACGATCTCGTCGCCTTGCGGGGCGAGCGCCGGGACGATCTGTGAGGCCAGTTCATCCTTCGGCAGCAGGAGATTGTTCCAGCCCGGCTTCTTCTGGCTGAGCGAACGGTCGCGGCCATCACCGGTGAGGCAGGCGATGCGGGCGAAGATCACCTCGAGCCCACGGCCGCGGAATTCCGCGAGCAGGCGCGCGATCGTCGGGATCACCGTGCCGTGCATCC
>CAIUCF010000097.1 GCA_903897565.1 uncultured Rhodospirillales bacterium
GCCGCCAATGCCCGACCTGTTCCCAGTCGCCGATCGCGGCCGAGGCCTCGGCGCCGGCGACGGTCTGCGCCCAGGCGTCGTGGCCATGGCGGCGCAGCAGCTGTTCGGCGGAAACGTGAATTTCGATGCTCGCCATGATCAGGTCCTCGTTCGCGTCAAAATGGATGTTCATGATTTGTTCCATACGACTGGAGCCGTGTCAAGAGCTGGTTTCAGCTGCCGTTCGGGACCAAGGTGCCGAAGAACTCGATCTGCCAGCGCATCTCGGCCTCGCTCAGCGGAAAATTGCCGCCGATGCCGGCGGTCACCCGGGCCTTCGGTGGTAGGCGCGCGACGCGGAGTTGCAGCTGGGTCGCGAGTCGCATCGAGTAGCCGGATTTCCACGCAAGCGCAGTCAACGCCTTGGCGCTGTGGGAGGACAGGATTTTCTGCACCACGGGCGCCGGGATCCGGGCGCGCAGAGCGAGTGCTGCGATCACGAACTGCGTATCGCCCCCGATTTGGTCCATGACAGCGTCCTCGGTGAGGAGGCCCTGAGCGTGGAGCCGGCGGGCGCGGCTCAGCGGCCCCTCGGTGTCGACGATTTCGGGTACGACCTGTTCGATGCCCTGGCGGCGCTTCTCGATGACGATCGAGATTGCGGTGTTGGTCTCGGGGTCGAGGTCGGGGCGACTCTTGAGGACCTGAACCAGCTTGTCCGCGACGAAGCTGGCGAGACGCAGCGCAGCGCTGTCGCTGAGCTGCGGCCGCTCGACCAGGGGGCCGTGCCAGGGTTCGATGGGGGGCGCGCGATCGACGACGCGGTCGATCGTCTCAGCCGGAATCATCGCCGAGCGGTTGCCGAGCAGGATGGCGATCGCCGGCGTGTCGCCGTGGTCGACGACGGCGTTGGCCACGCTCGCCCCGATCGCGGGACGGCCGGCGACGGCGCCGACGACACGCTGGCTCGGCGCCTCCTCGACGATGCGGACGAGCTCGCTGTCTTCGATGCGGCCGACATAGCCGAGCGCGGGGACGGCGACATCGGCCTCGCGATCGTGCCCGAGCCCGGTCATCAGGCTGGCCGGAACCTTCTCGATCGATTTGGCCGATTCGGCGATCAGCCGCCGCACCTCGGCGAGATTGTCATGGGCCAGCGCCTCCAGCACCTTGATGGTTAGGCTCCAGACCTGAGCCGTCTCCTTGGAGGCTTCGCGGAGATTCTGCGAGATCTTCAGGGCGACGCGACGCCGAACCTCGAGCGAATCGTCGAGCGCGAGCAGCAGGTCGCCCTGGCGCGGTGTCAACTCGTTGCCGGCAACCGCGAGCCGCACCTTGGCCGAGGAATCGCGGGCGAGATAGTGCAGGATCTCCGGCGTGATCCCTGGATCGCTTGCCGCCTTCACCCGGTCGTCGGGATCGCGGGAGCGGGCCAGCAGCTTGATCTGGTCGAGATCGTGATGCATCACGCCACGTTCCTTGCGGCCGAAGACACGACGCAGGGTGCCGCGAATCATCTGCGGTCACGCGTGGTCATGTGTCGTCCGGTCGGCAACCCGTGCGTCAGCATGGGAGTATCATCGAGGTCCTCGTCCAAGGGCCTGTTAATCGCAATGCCAGGGTGGTTATAGTCAAGCCCGAACGATGACAGGACCGGAAAATTCCGCGATGGCGACCCCTAGGCTTGGTACGATCGACTGCTGGATTTTCGACCTCGACAATACGCTTTACCCGGAATCGTCGCATTTCTTCGACCAGATCAGCCGCCGGATGACCGAGTTCATCGCCGGGCATTTCGCGATCGATCCGGTGGCGGCGCGGGCCCGGCAGAAGGCGCACTACCATAAATACGGCACGACCCTGCGCGGGTTGATGATCGAGGACGGCGTGGCGCCGGAGGCGTTCCTCGAATACGTCCACGATATCGAGCTCGACCAGCTCGAGCCCGCCCACCGGCTCGGCCAGGCGATCGACCGGCTGCCGGGCACCAAACTCGTCCACACCAATGGCTCGCGTGCTCATGCCGAGCGCGTGCTCGGTCGGCTCGGTCTGAGCGATCATTTCTCGGGGATCTTCGATATCGCGGCGGCGGAATGGATTCCGAAGCCCGACCCGCGCGGCTATCACCGCCTGCGCGCGACCTATGATGTCGAGCCGCGGCGGGCCTGCATGATCGAGGATATCGTCGTTAATCTGAAGCCGGCTTCCGAGGCCGGGATGGTCACGGTGTGGATCGACGGCCGGCGGGCCGAGGCGGAAGACCAGCCCTATGTCGATCATCGCATCCAGGATCTGGCCGACTGGCTCGAGACGGTCGCGCGGTAACGGATTTCGAAACATTTCGGGGCCGCGATGATCGCCACCGCGGCCCCGGTCGTTTGCCGTCGTACCCGGATCAGAGACCGGCGAGGACGGTGCTGGCCGAGACACCGAGCACGATACCCGTGCCGATGCCGGTGCTGAGAATGCCGGCGCTGTGCGCCTTCGGGCTCGCCACGAGGCTGACCGCGCGTTCTACCGCGATGGCGACTACGGCGCCGAAGCCGAGGCCGCCGACCAACCGTCCGACCGCCGTCAGCTCGGCGCTCGGGCCGAGCAGGCTCGCGATCACCGCGGCGGCGACCAGGGCGATGGCGGCGGAGAGCACCGCGCCACGGTCGGGCAGGGTCCGGGAAAAGGCGACAGTCGCTGCGGAGACCAAGGCGAGGATCGCCGGGGTCACGAGGCTGGAAGCCTGAGCGGTGCTGGCGGCCTGGTCCAGACCCGCGGTGACGAGCGCGGCAGAGCCGAGCGCGAGGGCGCCGATGGTGACGAGGGTTTCCGTCGGGGCGGCGGCAACATCGTGGCTCGACCGAGCCGCAACGCGTTCCTGGGAAGAGCAGATGCTGGTCATGATATGTGTCCTTCAGCTTGTCGCGGGCGGGTCGTCCGCTGCAACGCAACAAATATGTACGTCCGTAGTTTTCGTCAAGGAATAAGATGGACGTCCGTAGTAGGCGGTTGTTCGGGATAACGGATGCGGGTTTTTAACGTATTGAATTTATGTGATAAATTTCGAGCCGCCGATTCCGGCGCGGCAGCAATGCGCTAGCGGAGGATCTGCGCGAACAGCAGATGTTCGAAGCGTTCGACCGGTAGCAGGCTGCGTTGCGTCTTCGCGAGCAGGATCGCGCCCTGGATCGAGGACACGAAGAACCCGGCGACCTCGTCGGCGTCGAGCTTCTCGGTGAGGGCCCCGGCCTTGACGGCGTCACGCAGGCAATCCGCGACCATGCCCTGGATGCGGCCGAAGATATCGGCGAGCCGGGTCCGGATGGCTTCGCTGGAGTCGGTGGTCTCGGCGCTGAAATTGCCGAACAGGCAACCGGAGCGCATGCCGGCGTCGGTCAGCAACCCCTTGATCGCGCCGATATAGGCGCGGACGCGCTCGAGCGGCGCAAGCCCCGGATTGCCGAGCGTCTCGCGCACGGTGTTGCAGGTATTGGCGAAGTAGAGATCGAGGATCTCGAGGCCGAAGGCCTCTTTCGACGCGAAATGATTGGTGAACGAGCCCTGCGGCACGCCCGCCGCCTGCACGATGTCGCGCACCGAGGCCCCACCGAAGCCGCGCTCATGCACGACCCGGAGCCCTTCGGTGAGAATCTTCTCGCGATTTGAGACTTTGGCCATGGAGTTAATATGTTCGTCCATATTGTCGTGTCAAGAGGCGGGAGCTCGGAGCACTGACGGGCCGGCCTGAAGCCGCTATAATTTTACCATCCAGCCTCGTCATGGCGAGCCGAAGGCGTGGCGATCCAGAAGTGTCAATGTCCTCGCATCTCGCTGGCTTGGCTCGCTTCGCTCGCAACGGCGGTCGGGGGATTTCGAGAGTGCCACAAACAAAAAAGAGCCGCGCCATCTTGCGATGACGCGGCTCCTCTCGTTCCTTCGGACGGGTTCCTAAGAGCGGGCTCTTAGTAGTCCATGCCGTCCATGCCGCCCGGGAGCGGCGGACCCGCGGGGGACTTCTTCTCGGGCTTGTCGGCGATCATCGCCTCGGTGGTGATGAGCAGGCCGGCGACCGAGGCCGCGTCCTGGAGGGCGATGCGGACGACCTTGGTCGGGTCGATGATGCCGGCCTTGATCAGGTCGGTGAACTCGCCCTTCTGCGCGTCGTAGCCCCAGTTGACGTCCTTGGAGTCGAGCAGCTTGCCGACGATGATCGAGCCGTCGACGCCGGAGTTCTCGGCGATCTGGCGGACCGGCGCCTGCAGCGCATGCTTGACGATCTCGATGCCACGCTTCTGGTCGTCATTGGTCGGCTTCAGGTTGGCGATTGCGCGCGAAGCATAGAGCAACGTCACGCCGCCACCGGGAACCACGCCTTCTTCGACCGCGGCGCGGGTCGCATGCATCGCGTCATCAACGCGATCCTTGCGTTCCTTGACCTCGACCTCGGTTGCGCCACCGACGCGGATGACGGCGACGCCGCCCGCGAGCTTGGCGAGACGCTCCTGGAGCTTCTCACGATCATAGTCCGAGGTGGTCTCTTCGATCTGGGCGCGGATCTGGGCGGTACGGGCCTCGATCGCGTCCTTCTCGCCGGAACCGTCGACGATGGTCGTGTCTTCCTTGGTGATGGTGACGCGCTTGGCGCGGCCCAGCATGTCGAGGGTGACGTTCTCGAGCTTGATGCCGAGGTCTTCGCTGATGACCTGGCCGTTGGTCAGGATCGCGATGTCCTCGAGCATCGCCTTGCGGCGATCACCAAAGCCCGGCGCCTTGACGGCGGCGACCTTGAGGCCGCCACGCAGGCGGTTGACGACGAGCGTGGCCAGGGCCTCGCCCTCGACGTCCTCGGCGATGATCAGGAGCGGCTTGCCCGACTGGGCGACGGCTTCCAGCACCGGGAGCAGCGCCTGCAGGCCCGAGAGCTTCTTCTCGTGCAGCAGGATGTAGGGGGCTTCCAGCTCGGCGACCATCTTCTCGGCGTTGGTCACGAAGTAGGGGGAGAGGTAGCCGCGGTCGAACTGCATGCCTTCGACGACGTCGAGCTCGGTCTCGAGGCTCTTGGCCTCTTCCACCGTGATGACGCCCTCGTTGCCGACCTTCTGCATCGC
>CAIUCF010000098.1 GCA_903897565.1 uncultured Rhodospirillales bacterium
CGGCTCGGGTTGACGGCCGGATGGGCAAGGAAGGCTTCCATGTCGCCCTTCTGCGCCGCGCCGAGCACGTTGCCGGTGTCGATATTGGCATAGGCCATCTGCTCGACCTTGGCATGGGTCGGCGGCGCGTAGTCGGGATTACCGAAGGTCGAGACCTGGCGATGCGGTCCCCAGAATTCGGCGCTGATCGGGCGCGAGAACGGGTTGACCCGGTTGGAGAAGGTCGTGCCGATCGTGGCCGGGTGGATGCAGGGGATGTGATAGGTCTCGGCGAAGGCGTCGGCGATGACCTTCCAGTTGGCGTTGAGATGTGCCTCGAACAGGATCGACTTGGTGGCGTTGCCCCACACCATGTTGGTGAAGACCTTGCCGAAGCCGCCGAGGAAGGTCTCCAGCGAAACCTCGGGCTCAGGCTGGTAGTTGATGAAGATCCAGCCTTCCCAGACCGCCGTCGCGATCTTGCGGAGGCCGCAATTCTTCTTGTCGACTTGGAAGAAATTGGCCTCGTCGGGCACGCCCAGCAGGCCGCCGTCGTTGCGATAGGTCCAGCCGTGATAGCCGCAGGAGAAGCGGCCGGCCTTGCCCTTCGGCTCGAGCACGACCTGGTTCCCGCGATGGGCGCAGACATTGTAGAAGGCCTGGATATGGTCTCGGCTGTCCCGGGTGACGACGATCGGCGCGTTCCAGATCTCGATGTTCTTGGTGACGAAGCTGCCCTGCTCCGGAAGTTGCTCGACGCGGCCGATCGTCAGCCAGGCGCGCTTGAACAGGTTCTCGCGCTCGAGCTCGAAATATTCCGGCGAGAAATAGGGATCGGCGGGCACCGGGCCGGTGTCGAGACCGGCGACGCGGGTGATATCGCTGGCGCAGATATCGGTGATCTTGGGCATCTCGTTCATGGCGTCACTCTCTCCCTCAGGCGATGGGCATCGGGCCGCGAATGATGCGGATCTTGTGCGGATAGGGCGACCGCGGCGCGCGCGGCATGTGGTGGAGCTCGATCGCCATCGCCGCCTGGGCCAATGCCAGCTGCAGCTGGAACAGCCGCAGCGTCGGCGGCGGCAAGGCGGTCAACGGAAACTGCTCGACATGGGTCAGGATCGCTTCCGAGCGGGCCAGCAGCTTGTCGTAGAAATACTGGATCTCCGGCATCGAATGGCGGGCGCGGATGTCCCAGCGCTCGTCGGCCGTCTCGCCGAGCCAGTCGGGGATGAATTCGAGCAGATCTTCGAACCCGGCGGGCAGGATGGGCTCGCCGGTCGCTTCGGTGGCGAGGGTGATTGCGGCGGATGTGACCATCGGCAGGCTCCTATTTCGCGGTATAGCCGCCATCGACCGGGATCGCGGCGCCGGTGATGAACGAGGCATGGTCGGACAGCAGCCACACGGCGGCGGTGGCGATCTCGGGCGGCGTCGCCAGCCGGCCGATCGGCTGCTGGTCGATCAGATACTGCTCCAGCCCCGGGGCTGCAGCCATGGCGCCGACCAGCATCGGCGTCAGGGTGGCGCCGGGCAGGATCGCGTTGACGCGGATGCCGCGGGTGCCGTAGTCGAGCGCGCCGGCCTTGGTCAAGCCGATCACCGCATGCTTGCTGGTGACGTATTCAGAGGCGGCGGGAAAGGCGGTGACGCCTGCGGCCGACGAGGTGTTGACGATCGAGCCGCCGCCGGTCTTCAGCATCGCCGCGATCTCGTGCTTCATGCAGTAGAAGGTGCCGGTGACGTTGATGTCGAGCGCGCGGCGGAAGGTCTCGGCGGTGAGTTCGTGGAGGATGCCGGCGCTCTGCGGGATGGCCGCGTTGTTGAAGGCGCCGTCGAGCCGGCCATAGGCCTTGACCGCGGCGGCGACCATCGCCTCGACTTCCGCTTCGATCGCGATATTGGTGCGCACGAATTGCGAGATGCCGCCGTTCTGGCCAATCAGGCCGACCGTCTCCTCACCACCGGGCACGCCGATATCGGCGACGGTGATCATGGCGCCGGCCTTGGCCGCCAGCAGCGCCGCCTCGCGGCCCATGCCGCTGCCGCCGCCCGTGATGATGATCGATTTACCCTTGAGATCGTACATCCAACGTTTCCTCGAATTCAGGCGGGACTATGACGCCCCTTATTTTGGTATCGGTCCGGCAAAACCTGAGCGCCGGTCACCCGTGCCAGCAAACCGTCGAGATCGCCCGGTAGAGTGTCGCCGCGCCAGGCGACGTGTTGGTCGGGACGGACCAGCAGCAGGTCGCGCTCGTAGATCGGCCGCAGGTCGGGCCGATCGAGGCGAAGCACGCTGAGCGGCACACCGCGCTTGGCCGCCGCAGCTTCGAGGGCCGAGGTATCGGCCTCGCCGAGCGCGACCAGGGTGAAGTACAGGCCGAGCCTGTCATGGATTCGCGTGCCGTCGGCGAGGAAGACATGCGGCAGCCGCGCGCCGGGCCAGGTCGAGGGGCGATAGGTGATCGGATCGACCGGCGGCGGCGAGGCTTCGGGGACAATGATCGGCGAGCCATCGTAGCGATAGCCGAGCTCGAC
>CAIUCF010000099.1 GCA_903897565.1 uncultured Rhodospirillales bacterium
CGCGGCTCGAATGAGACAAGAGAAGTCATGGGCGATCAGTCGCCCCGGCCTCTAGTTTCAATTGGCGTGACCTATGATCTACGGCGAATGCCGTCGCGGTGGATCGACTGGATTGCCACGCCTTCGGCTCGCAATGACGATGCTATAGGTTAGCGCTGTCGGAATATTTGCTACGCCGCCTTCACCCCATACCCCTCGGCCCGGATTGCCTCGGCCACGCGCTCGGGCGGCAAGACACTCTCCGCCGTCACAATCCCGGCCGCCAGGTCGACGTTAACGCGGGCGGCCGGGTCGAGCGCTTCGATGGCCTGGGTGACAGCGCGGACACAGTGGCCGCAGGTCATGCCCGAGACCTGAAATCGTTGTTCCATGACCTGCCCCCTACTCCCCGGCGCGTGGTTCGATCATCACAGACTCGTGAGTCGCGCGGAGCGTTTGCAACTGTCTTGCCGCCACCATCAGCATCGCCAGATCGGGCGGCGCGGCGCGGGCGATCTCGGCGACGGTCTCGCCCAGGCTGCGCAGCCGCTCGCCGCGCTCGGCGACCCAGCCGTCAAGCGCCGTCGTCGCCTTGAACGGCCGGGCCGAGGCGCGAATGATCCCGCCAACAATATCGCGCAACGCAGAGGCAAGATCGTCCATCAGGTCGGTGAAGGCCTGGCGCTGCCACGGGCTCGTCGCCGCGATATGGGCCGCGACCCCCCGCAAGCGCGCGATGCCGAGCCGTTCGGCGGCCGCGAAATAGAGTTTGGCGATCTCGGCGATGGTCACGCCTTGGGATTGCTCGAGCTGCACGATATCGAGGGCGCCGACCAAGGTCTCGAGCGCGACGACCTGATCGGCCAAGCCGCTCGGGATGCCGCCATGGACCAAGCCGAAACGCCGCGATTCGCTGGCGCTGCGGGCGGCGGGCGGCAGCACCGCTTTGAGATCGCGCGACAGGCTCTTCACCAGCGGGCCGACCTCCGCGGTCTGGCCGGCGATCTCGGGCGCCCGCCCGGAGGCCAAGAACCAGCGCGTCGCATCCAGGGCTGCGCGGCGAACGGCGAGAAACAGCTCGATCTGCCCGGCGGCGGTGACTTTGCCGTCGAGCGCCTCGATCGCCTGCCAGACGCGGTCGAGATCGAACACGGCGCGGACAATTCGGTACGCACGGACGATGTCGGCCACCGAGCGCCCGCTTCGCACCTGCAACTCGCTGACGAAGGTGATGCCCATGCGGTTGATGACGTCGTTGACGACAACGCTGGTGACGATGTCGCGGCGCAGCCGATGCCGCTCGAGATCGGGTTGTGAGAGTTTGGTCATCGCTTCCGGGAAATACCGGGTCAGATCGCCGTCGAGCATCGGATCATCGGGGAGATCGGTGTCGTCGAGCGCCTCGCTGAGGTCGTTCTTGGCATAGGCGAGCAGCACGGCGAGTTCCGGCCTGGTCAGGCCGCGCTTGGCCGCCTGGCGCTGCGCCAGCGCCTCGTCGTCCGGCAGGAACTCGACCGCACGGTCGAGCTTCCCTGCCCGCTCGAGCGCGCGCATGAAGCGGATATGGCGATCGAGATGGACCGGCGCCTCGACTTCGGAGAGCGACAGCGCCAGGGTCTGCAGGTAATTGTCGCGCAAAACCAGTGCCTCGACGGCATCGGTCATCGTGGCCAGGAGCGCGGGGCGTTCCGCTTCCTTGAGCACGCCGCTTTCGATCATGCCGGCGAGCGCGATCTTGATGTTGACCTCGTGGTCGGAGGTGTCGACCCCCGCCGAATTATCGATGGCATCGGTATTGAGCCGGCCTCCGCGCAGGGCGTATTCGATGCGGCCGCGCTGCGTCACCGCGAGATTGGCGCCCTCGCCGATGATGGTCGCCCGCAACTGTCGGGCATCGACGCGGACAGCGTCGTTGGCCTTGTCGCCAACCTCGGCATGACGCTCGCTCGCCGCCTTGACATAGGTGCCGATGCCGCCGAACCACAACAGATCGACCGGTTGCCGCAGCAGCACCTGGATCAGCTCCTGCGGCGCCAGGCTGTCGCGGTCGATGCCGAACCGCGCCTGCACCTGGGCGGAGAGCCGGATCGACTTGGCCGTGCGATCGAACACGCCGCCACCGGGCGACACCACGCCGAGATTGAAGTCCGCCCAGCTGGAGCGCGGCAGATCGAACAGCCGCTTGCGTTCCTTCCAGGTCGCGGCGGCATCCGGATCGGGATCGAGGAAGATGTGGCGGTGATCGAAGGCCGCGAGCAGCCGCGTGTGCCGCGAGAGCAGCATGCCGTTGCCGAACACGTCGCCCGACATGTCACCGACGCCGATGCAGGTGAAATCGGCCGCCTGGATATCCGTGCCGATCTCGCGGAAGTGGCGCTTCACGGCCTCCCAGGCGCCCTTGGCGGTGATGCCCATGGCCTTGTGGTCGTAGCCGACCGAGCCGCC
>CAIUCF010000100.1 GCA_903897565.1 uncultured Rhodospirillales bacterium
GAGGATTTCATTCCGTTTTTCGTGGTACCGCCGCGCGGTACGGCCAACGCGAAAATATTATTGCTAATCCCGACGGTCAGCTACCTCGCCTACGCCAATAGCCAGGCGATGCAGAACGCCCAAAGCTGTCAGGCCATCGCCGGCCAATTCGGGGTCCTGGAAGATATCGATCTCGAGTTGCACGAGAATACGAGCCAGTACGGGCTATCGACATATGACTACCATATTGACGGGCGGGGCGTGCAGTACACATCGTGGCGTCGTCCGATCCTGAATATGCGGCCGAAATATCGCCATGAATTCGGCTCTGTGTGGCAGTTCCCGGCGGACTTGCAATTGGTTGACTGGCTCGAGCAGCAAGGTCTCGAATTCGACGTGGCCACCGATCACGAGTTGATGGCTGAGGGTGCGAAGCTCTTCCAACGTTACAACGTCGTCGTGACCGGCTCCCATCCCGAGTATTACACCGACGGCATGATCGACGCCTGGGAGGATTATCTCGCGGGCGGCGGGCGGGGCATGTATCTGGCGGGCAATGGCATGTACTGGATCGCCTCACAGCATCCGGAGAAGCCGTGGCTGATGGAGATACGTAAGGGAGAGTCCGGCGACCAGGCCTGGCGCGCAAGGCCGGGCGAACTCTATCACAGCACCAACGGGTTGCGCGGCGGTCTCTGGCGCATGCGGGCAAGGGCGTCGGCGAAGGTCTGGGGCGTCGTCTACACCTCACATGGTCTGGATATGTCCTGCCCCTATGTCCAATTACCCGACGCCCGGGACCCGCGTCTGGCGTGGATGTTCGACGGGATCGCCCCGGACGAGATGATCGGCGATTTTGGTCTGGTCGGCGGTGGCGCCGCCGGTCTCGAAGTCGATCGCTACGATCTTTCGCTCGGGACGCCACCGAATACGATGCTGGTCGCCAGCTCTTACGGACACTCGGCGAACTGGGGGCTCGTCCCCGAAGAACAATACTTCGTTCATTCGGGCATGAACGGGCCGGAACATCCCCTCGTTCGCGGCGACATCGTGTACTTCTCGACCGGCAATGGCGGCGCAATGTTCAGCAGTTCGTCGATGGCCTGGTGCGGCAGCCTGTCGTGGAACAACTATCAGAATAACGTCTCGCGGCTGACGGGTAACGTCTTGCGTCAGTTCGCGGCCGATGGGCCTCTCGCAGAAATTTGACGCGGGGGGAAGTTTTCAGGCGGGGGCGACGACAGTCGCTTCCGCCTGGGAGCGAGCGCCAACGAGAAGTCGCCATCCGTAATGCGCCAGCTCGATAATCTGTCCCGCCGGTTCATCGGGCGGGCGAGCCGCGCCAAGGAGCCGGCCGGTGTTTGTCGCGATGACGACACCGTGCTGATCGAGCACGCAGCTGTTTTTCGCCAGTTGGACAAGAAACGGCTGCAACTGGGATTGAATATTGCCGACCCTGACGTCGGCCGCGGCCACACCGATAATCTGGTCACCGAGCATGACCCGGCGACTGAATGTCACGATGTATTCGTTCGTCCCGCTGGCGTCGACATAGGCACCGGTAACATGGACGTCGTCGTCGCCTTGCGCGCTACTCCACCAGGCGGCGCTCGTGTAATCATAGAACTCGGCATCGACCTCAAGGCGCCGGGCTCGCTTCGAGCCGGGAGGAACTACACTCCATAACAGCGCAGGGGTGCCTTCGAACGATTCCGCATTGATGACGAAGCCGAGCCCCCACAGGACACCGGAACGCTCAATCAAGACGTCTTCTGCAATAGGATAAATCCGGTCGAGTGATGCCAGCGAAAGCCGCTCCGCCCCAGTGACAGCATCGCGGACCGTCTGCTCGATCCGATCAAGGGCCGACCCGGCACAGCGCCACTGATCTTCGAGCTTCGTCGCGACCGCAGCGATCAAAGCGTCGTCCGTGACGGTCGACATCGCGCGGCCGCGCCCCCGGGCAGGCCTGGAATCGAGTTCCATCCGCAGCTCGATCAGGCTGTTGATGTCATTCCGGGCGTGCTCCTCAGCAGCCTCCCTAGCACCGTTCACGTCGCCAGCGAGGATGGCCGAAACGATTTTTGCGTGCTCCGCGGCGATCACGGAAGGTAGCCTCCCGTCCTCTCGTTCGATCCAGAGCAGAGAACCAACCGCTGTTTGGACCGCCATTTCCTGTTTCGAGAGCTGGACTGAGCGTGTCGCAGCCGCGAGTTCGATATGGAAGCGGCTATCGGCCTTGGTCATCGCGGCTGTTCCGACGACGCAGGCGACGCTTGCGCCCATGCGGACAAGCCGACCCGCGACGATCTGGTGCGACCGCTCGGCGACAACAGCCGCCGCAGCTCCCGATATGTAGGCGTGATAATCACGAAGATCGCGCAACTCATCCACCGTGAAGGCCTCAAGCGCCTTCAGCTTCGCCCGACCCGTGCCGGCCCGCGCGGCCCGAATGAAGCTGCCGCCCCCGCGTCCGCGCCGCGTCTCGATGAGACCTTGCCGCCGGAGTTCCGCCAGTGCCGAGCGGAGAGTGACCGTCGACACGCCCATTTGTTCGGCGAGTACGGCTTCACTGGGAAGCTGCGCCCCGTCCGCCAGAAGCCCAAGCTCTATCGCCTGTCGCAGCTGGCGACCAACCTCTTCGCCTCGCTCACCCACCGCCAGCGGCGCGAACGCTATCTCATCGCGCCAATCCCGTTTCACGCTTTGCTCTCCTCGGCAGCCAAAAAAGACCCCGGCTAGCGTCGCCGTCAGCGACAGCCTTCGATTAATCCTTTGAGATTTATTACCAAAGGATTTTTAGCACCGAAAGACCGAAGCTGGCGGTGGTTTTCAGACCGATGCCGTTCCTGGCTTTAGAGGTAGCATGCATTCCATAAAACATTTGACATTATATGTTATATAATCGATCGTTTGATCGCAGTGTGTTGGGGGGAAGCGACATGACATTGGACGCGAATGGCAACGGGTCGGGTGAATCTGCGCCCTTGGATGCGAGTCCCCCCACGCCAACCGATGAGTTCGTCGGCCAATGGCGCGACGCCGCCTATAATTGCTTTTCGTCGGGCCATAAGTTTTGCCGCGAGGTGTGCCCGGTCACGCAGGTAACACGCAACGACACCTGGACCCCCACCGCATTCCACGCAAACGTCGTGGCGATGGACAAGGGCGAACTCGACATCGCCGATATCGCGGAAGATTACGTCAACTGTACCCAGTGCGGCGCATGTGAACTCCGCTGTCCCAACACCCTCTTCACGGGCGATTTCTATCGATTCCGCACGCGAACCGTAGACCTTGTGAAATCTGTCCGCACGCTTGCGGTGGATAGCGGCATTCATCAGCCGAAATGGCAACGATGGAACGAACTTACCGACCAGCGAACCCATGAACCCGTGTTGGGCGATCAACCCGTGGGGCAGGACAAGGTGAGGGACTGGGCCGACGGCCTCGGGATCCCGATCGGCGGCGATGATATCCTGTTCGTGGACTGTGAAGCCGCATTCTACCGCACCTCGGTCTCAAGGGCCGTCGCGCAGCTCCTGCAAATGGCCGGACACGAGTTCGGATTGATGGAAGAGCAATGGTGCTGCGGCGGGCCGGCTGCCGAGATGGGCTACCGCGATCAGGCGATGCGCTTCGCCCGTCACAACCTCGACAACTGGAAGGCCTCGGGGGCCAAGCGGATCCTGGTCCTGGATCCCCATGACTACATCACCTTCACCGAGGATTATCCCCGTTATTTCGGCGCCGAGTTTGATCTCGAAGTCGTCCTGGTGATCGAGTTGTTCGCGCAATATATTCGAGAGGGGAAACTAACCCCTCACGTCCCGATTGAGCGGACCATCACCTATCATGACCCGTGTCGCCTGAATAAGCGCAAGGGCGTCTGGAAGGAACCGCGGGAAATTCTGCGCTCGATCCCCGGACTCGTTTTCAACGACGTCGATCGGGTGACGCAATGGGCCTATTGCTCGGGCGGCGGCGGCGGATTGCCGATTGAAAAGCCCGAACTGACCAGGCTCATCAGCGCCTCGCGCCTGGAGAAGGCCAAGGAGCAGGCGGTCGACACGCTTGTCAGTGCCTGTCCGTGGTCGGAGCGACCGCTCGCGGAGGCCGGCACGGCTCATGGCATTGATGTGGTCGACCTGCACGAGTTGCTGGCCGAATCCCTCGGGATCATCGTCGGCGGACAACGAGGTGCGCAATGATCGACCCGCTGCCGCAAACGACCGTCGATGCCGTCGTCCAGGCTCTCCTGCGGGTCCTGCCGCCTGACGAGGTCCTGACGTCGAAGACCGATCGGATGAACCGAGCCCGCGTGCCGGCTCCGTTTCCCGTTCACCGCTGGGGCGAGAGGGTTCCGGATCTCGTGGTTCTGCCGCGCAGCAGCGCTGGTGTCGCACATGCAGTCAAGGTGGCCAACGACTTCAAGATCCCGATCGTTCCACGCGACGGCGGTACTGGGTTGACGGATGGAGCAATGCCGGAACGACGCGGCATCGTGCTCGACCTGAAGCGCCTGAACGAAATTCATGAAATCGACCTCGAAAACCGGACCGCGACGGTCGGTGTCGGGATCAACATGCTCAAGCTTAATGAGGTCTTGAGCCCCTACGGACTGATCTATCCCGACGATCCCGCGTCCTATCCGTGTTCACTCATCGGCGGGCGCATCGGTACCAGCGGCTGGTCGCTTATCGGATCGCGTTATGGTCATTCGCGGGACCTGGTTCTCAGCTTCGAGATGGTCACGCCGACGGGGGAGATCATCTTCATCGGCGACGGTGGCGGGCAGAAGGTCAGCAAAAGCTCGAGTGGGTTTCAGCTCAAGCATCTGTTCATGGGTCACCAGGGGACACTCGGGATCGCGACCCGAGCAACCCTCAAGCTGCACCCGAAACCGGAGGCGGAGTTTAGCGCCTTCTGGGCCTTCAGTGACTTCGATACGGCCTATAAGACGGTCGGCGCGCTGGCGAGAGCCGGTATCGCGACCTTCGGCGGCGCCGTTCTGTTCGACGAGTGGAAGGTTGAATACCTGCGTCGCGACGACGAGGCCTATATCCCGCAACCCTCCTCCGTGAGGGCGCTGGTATGTGCCGCGGCCTATGGCAACGAGGACGAAACCCGAGCCGGCGGCAAACGGATGATGGGGATCGTCCATCGCCTGGGCGGGCGCTATCTGGGTGACGAGATTTCTCAAGGCGACTGGGCTGCGCGCCACGACCGCTATGCGACGCCGCTTCACGGACGGACGCTGAACGGGCAGGCCGCCCTGATGGGGTGGCACTGCGAAGATGCCGCGATCAACTATACCAACCTGCCGGCTGTCCGGATCGCCTGGCACGAGATCATCGAACGGCTGAGACGAAAGCACGACCTGTTCGATGACTGGGGAATGTTCAGCTACACCAGCGGCAACACCGGCGTCGATTATCTCACCGAGATCGATGTCGGCATCTGGGAGCAGCACCTGAAAGAGGAATCCTGGCTGGCCTTTGTCGACGCTAAGCGTGAGATCGCGGCGGTGGCTCTGGCTCATGGCGGTTCGATCAGCGCCTGCCACGGGTCCTGTCGTGAGGGCGAGGTCGATCTGGTGCCCCAGGAGCTTGGCGGCGGTTATGACGTCATGCTGGCGATCAAGAAGGTGATGGACCCGAATAATATCATGAATCCGGGCAAGTACGGCCTCGATCGCGCGTACGCGTGATCCGTCAATTCTGGGAGGAGCGCGTGTTATGACAGCCTACCAATATGACCGCGAGAATACGCCGCCGCGCGCCATCAAGGTCACCGACGGGGCGATCACCCGCTTCGATCACGTTTATGAAGTCGCACCCGAACTGATGCAGGAGAACATCACGCAGCAGAGTTTTCCGAACTGGGATACTCTCCGAATTGTACATAGCCGCGCCGCTTACCTAGCCTGGATGCACAGTCATTGGGCCGGGAAGATCGTCTCAGGCGAAGAATTGTTGCGCGAAGTGATAGCTGAACAGGTATTCGCCTCAGGAGACATATAAATCTAGTGTAGGAGATTTTCTAATCTTTGCGCTCCATCAAGCGACGACCCTTATGGCGATGTGACGTCGTCCGATCAACAACATATCAAGACAGTTGCATGTCTCTGCAACCAGTTTGATTTGTTCGATATAGGCTGTCCCATCCGGGGCGGCTTTTCTCTCGCCCAATAAAAGCGATCATATCCCTGCCAAGCCGCCGCAAGGCTCAAGATCAAGGATATCCTGCACCATCGGCCCCAGGTCTCGACGCTGATCGGCACCATTACCTGGTGACCTGGAATGAGAGAACAGGCCCTTTTTGTGATGCCTACTCACACTTTGACTCAATTTGAAACGGCCGGTAGTGTTGGTCAATGGTTAACGAATAACGAACCTTCCGGGGAACGCCCATGGCACTGCTGACGATCGACGATGGTGTCGATGCGCTTGTCCCCTCCCTGAACGCGCTCGGATCGGCATTCGCAATGCCGACGGTCAGCGGGCAGCCCATTACCTTCTATTTGGGCAGCCCGACCGGCGCTGCCGACGTGCTGCAGGTGTCATCTACACAGCTGGCGATCGAGTACCCGGAATCCGTCGCCAACCTCGATCTGGTCATGCAGGGCAGCGGCCTGTCGATGCCGTCTTCCGCCATGAGCGGCAATCCCAATCTGAGCGCTATCCAGGGCATCGTTACCGCCGCCCAGCTTTATTCCGGCGGCAGCTTCGGAATCTCGATGGGGGTCGGAAGTCAGTCAGGCGGAACGTTGGTGGCGTCGGCGACCTTCTCGGCAACGCAATGCACCATCACGGTGGGTGGCGAGTCGATGACGATCAACGGCAGTAATCTGCCGACCAATGCCGCCGCCGTCGCGTCAATCCTCCAGGGGACCTATGTCGGCGCCGGGGTCTCGATCTCGAGCATTCAGTTCGTCGAAGGCCCGAATGCTTGGACGCTGGCGCTGACGGCCACGACGCTGACGCTGACGGAGGTCTCGGGACTCTATCAGCTGACCCTGACCGGCAGTTTCCCGACCTCGCTGACCGCAGCGCAGCTCGACGCGCTGGCGACCGGGCAGGGGTTCTACGCTGCCGGGCTTTCGGGCGATATCACCGGCGCAACGATCACGACCTACGCCCACAACACGACCGTGCTGTCGTTCACCGGCATTCCGGCGCCAGGGATTCCGCTCACCGATCTGCAGAGCGCTGGCTTTGGCTCGATCGTCTTGGGGCTGCTCTCGTCGCTGTTTCAGGCTGCAGGGGGCACACTCGACGTGACGGATACCGGCGGGACCGTTCTGTCCGGGACGACCACGATCATTTCGGCGGGACAGACCGATATCGGCGACAGATTGGTGTTAGGGAACGAGTTCGTGACCTCCGGTGGGTTGGCAGTCGCGACCGTCGTCGGCAGCGGGGCAGACCTGCTTGAGTCCGCCGGCACCGCCATCGGCACGATTGTCCTGGCGGAAGGTGCGGAAATCGTCGGCTACGGTGGAAGCGTCAGCGGCGGGAAAAGCTATGATGCCGTGGTCGAGAACGGCGGTTTCCAGGACGTGATCGGCGCTGGTGTCGCCAGCAACACGACGATCAATTTCGGTGGCTATCAGATCGCCGAGCAGAACGGCGCCTCGGAGAACAGCATCGTCGGCAGTGGCGGCATCGAAGTGGCCGGCACATTCGGATTTGCCGGCCAAACCACCGTTGATGGCGGAGGCTTGCTCGACGTCCAACACTCCGGCATCGCGGCGAGCGCGGTTATCAGCAGTGGCGGGCTGCTGCTCGTCGAGTCCGCCGGGTCGGCCTGGGAGCCCGTGATAGAGAGCGGCGGCGCGGTATTCGTGGTTTCGGGAGGGTCCGTTCTCGCGCCGGTCGAGAGCGGTGGATTGCTCGCGACGGCGACGCTCGTCTCCTCCGGGCACACCGAGAGCGGTGCTACGATCTCGAGCGGTCATCTGCAATTCGTCTCCGGCGGGGTGGCCAGCGCGGACCAGATCGGTTCGGGTGGCATAGAGATTGTCGTTTCGGGCGGCCGCGCGTTGGGGACCGCTGTGAACTTGGGCGGCCTCCTCATCGTCGAATCCGGCAGCACTCTAAGCGGCGTCGACGTCGGCAGCGGCGGTCTGGTCCGCATTTATGGCAGCGTCGAGAGCAACACGACCATCTTTGGTCCCGGCACCGTCGAATTCGGCGCCGGCACGACGATTGGGAGTGGCAATGCGATCAACCTCGTCGGCTACGGCACAAAGATCCTGATCGATCCGGGCGCGATTTTCGGCGGTGCGATCGCCGGGTTGGCTGCGGGAGACGTGATCGATCTTACCGGGATCACGGCGACCTCGGCGGTCTTGAGCGGGACAACGCTCAAAGTCGAAAGCGGCGGCGTGGTTCTGGAGAGCCTGCTGCTTGGCGGCAGCACGGCGGGGCTCAGCTTCTCGGCATCGCCTGACGGGCTCGGCGGTACCGCCATCACGACCAACCCGGCGGTAGACGTCAAGGCCGGCGAGGTCTTTTCAGTCACCTTCGGCGAGGTTGTGACCAGTGCCGCGATTGAGAGCGGCGGCACGGTCGTCGTTCTTGAGGGCGACACGACAGACGACACGATCGTCTTCAGCGGCGGCGTCGAGATCGTACTGTCCGGCGCCACGGATAATAGCGCGATCGTGCAAAACGGCGGGGCGTTGGTGTCGGTAACAGGGGCCATCGTCAGCGGACTTGGTTTACGGACGGGTGCCTCGGAGCTCTTGGGTGTCTCGGGTTCTACGGTGCTGAGCGGCGCCGTCGAGGCGACGACGGGCGGCGGCCTCTACGTATTCTCGGGCGGTGCCGTCGACGGGGCGACCGTCAGCGGCGGCGCACTCCTCATGGTCGGAACCGGAGGAATTGCCAGCGGAATCGTGCTCGGATCGCAAGGCACCGAGATCATCCTCAGCGGCGGTACCGCGTCCTCGACCGCTGTCGGCAGCGGCGCGACTGTCATGGTTCAGAAGGCCGGTACTCTCGGCGACACGACGGTGTCATCGGGCGGATCGGTCTATGTCGCTTCCGGCGGCCAAGTGACCGGCACCCAGGTGCTCTCCGGTGGGACGGCCGTGATTTCCGGCACCTCGCTCGACGACCAGATCGGTCCAGGCGGATACGAGGATGTGTTCGGCTCGGCGGTCAGTGCGTCCGTTTCCGGTTTTTTCAGTGTCGGATACCTGTATATCGAATCGGGCGGCGTCGCGATCGACGCTCATCTTTATCATAACGGGGATGATACGATTGCCGCAGGTGGCTCGGCGAGTGGTACCGAAATCGGCGCCGGTGCGGAGGAGGTCGTTTTCGGTTCGGCAACGGGCACGAGTGTCAAAACCTTCGGCATTCAGATCGTCAACTCAGGGGGCGTCGCGACGGATGTTACCCTGACCCATGGCAATCAAATCGTCGCCTCGAGTGGTGTCGCCGATGCAACCACGATCGGCGACAACGGATATCAGGTGATCGTGTCGGGCGGCGTCGCATCCGGCGGATCGATCGGCGCAGTGGCCGAGCAGGTGATCCAAGCTTTCGGTCAAGCGTTCGCCTTCACCATTCTCCGTGGCGGCGAACAGGATGTCCTTTCAGGCGGCTATGTCAGTGGGTCGGTGATCGGCAGCGGTGGCGATCTTCTGGTCGAATCCGGCGGCGTCGCAAGTGGAATAACGATCCAGTCGGGTGGTACCCTCTACGTTGTTTCCGGCGGCAGCGCGACAGGCGTCAGTGGTCCCGGCGCGGTTGCGAGTGTGACGACGGTGGTTTCCGGTCAGTCCGTGACCGGGACGACCTATTCGGGCAGCGAATTGCTCTACGTATCCGGCGGCAGCACGAGCAATGTGACCGTCACGAACGGTGGCGCCGAATATGTCCGCAGCGGCGTTTCCAGCGGCGTCGCGAGTGGCACCATCGTCTCGTGGGGCGGGTCTCTGAATATCAATTCCGGGGGTTTCGCCGTCGATACGACGGTGCTGTCGGGCGGTTATCTCGATATATATTACGGAGTTGCGCTCGACACGGTCATCAGCGGCGCAGGTGTCGTCGAAGATGTTTCCGCGCTCTCCGGATCAACCGGCATCGCGCTGCAGTTCGAGGGCTTCGGCGGCGAACTGATCGTCGAACCTCACGGCTCGATCCAAGGTGCCGTCGCCGGCCTCGGCATCGGTGACGCGATCGATTTCACGGGTTTCGCGAATGCATCCGCCACGATCAGCGGATCGAGTCTCGTGGTCAGCAGCGGTGGATCGATTGTCGACACGATCAGCCTTTCCGGGACAATCGGACGCTTTGTCCTCAAGGGGGCTCCCGATGGTGTCGGAGGGACGAAATTTACGGCCACGGCGAACAACGTTCCCGAAGATTTCATCGGCAGCGGTTACTCGGATATCCTGCTCCAGAACTCCGCCTCGACCCAGCTCTACGAATACCAGATGAGCGGGACCGCGGCGGTCGCAAGCGGCGGTTTCGTATCGCGGACCCCCGGAGCGGGTTGGAGCGTGGTCGGCACCGGCGACTACAATGGCGACGGGCTCGCGGATATCCTGCTGCAATACTCGGCCACGA
>CAIUCF010000101.1 GCA_903897565.1 uncultured Rhodospirillales bacterium
CAGCGAGTTCATCCGCGAGCAGATCCGCCAGATCGTCAAGGATCCGGCGACCGCGGAATTGCTGACGCCGAAGGGCTACCCGTTCGGCGGCAAGCGCCCCCCCGCAGGCCACGGCTATTACGAGACCTTCAACCGCGACAACGTCAAACTGGTCGATGTCAGCGCCAACCCGATCACCGAGATTACCCCGACCGGACTCAAGACCACGGCGGGCGAATACGAATTCGACGTCATGGTGCTCGCCACCGGCTTCGACGCCGTGACCGGGGCGCTCGCCAGCGTCGACATCCGCGGCCGCAACGGCATCGCGCTGAAAGACAAGTGGCAGGACGGCGCCAAGACCTATCTCGGTCTCGGCAGCGCCGGCTTCCCCAATCTGTTCATCATCATCGGGCCGCAGAGCCCCTTCGCCAACATGCCGCCTTCGATCGAGCACAATGTCGGCTTCATCACCAACGCGATCGAGCATCTTCGCAAGAACGACATCGCCGCGATGGAGCCGAGCACGGCGGCCGAGGAAGACTGGACCCAGCACACGATCGACGTCGCCAACATGACGGTGATGCCGCTCGGCGTGAAGGTGAACTCCTGGTTCATGGGCTCCAACATCCCGGGCAAGGCGCAGATCATCAACGTCTATTTCGGCGGCGCCAACAACTACTACGACCGCTGCGACCTGGTCGTGAAGAACGGCTTCGAGGGCTACAACTTCTCCCGCTCGCCCGCCGCCTGAGGGTCAGCGACATAGCCTGACGAAGCAGCGCCTCCTCCCCCTTGAGGGGGGAGGATCGAGGAGGGGGTGATGCCGCCGCTTCGAGCTTTCTCACTTCGATACGTCACCCCCACCCAAACCCTCCCCCCTCAAGGGGGAGGGCTTTTTACTTTGCGGCATGCGACCCGCTGGCAAATTGCCCCGCCCGAATTTCGCGTGCTAGCATGCATGCCTGAAGAGGTGGGGCATGGTGTTGCGCAAGAAAGATCTTCTCTATAGCGAAATCCTGGAGCGGCTGGTGACGGCGCGCTACCGCTTCGGCGAGCGGATTCTGGTCAAGGAGCTGTGCGCCGAGACGGGTGCCAGCCGACAGCCGATCATGGCGGCGCTCAACGCGCTCGGCAATGACGGCTTCGTCCGTATCATTCCCCAGGTCGGCTGCGAGGTCGTCGACCCCACCCTGCAGGACATCGGCGATTTCTATCGCCTGTTCGCCCGGCTCGAAGGCCTGCTCGCCGAACTCGCGGCGAGCCGCCATACCGAGACCCAGCTCAAGGCGCTCAAGAAGATCAATCTGCGCATCAAGGAGCTCGACCCGGGCTAGCCCGGGGCCGGCGAGGATTACCGCCTGCTCAATCTCGCCTTCCACAGCACCCTGCACCAGATGGCGCATTCGCCGCTGCTCGATACCCGCCAGGCCAGCATGTTCGCGATGTCGGATTTCTTCGTCTCGCAGACCGGCGGCTTCGACAACCAACTCGGCCACGCGCCGGAAGAGCATGCGGTGATCATCGATGCGCTCGAGGAGCGCGACGCCCACCGCGCCCGCCACGCCGCCGAATCCCATATCGCCAATGTCGCGGTGATGGTGGCGGCGAGTTACTCTGGCGGCCGGGTCCCGGTCGCAAAGGCCATCGCCAACGTCCCGGCGTAACGCGCCCGCGACTGCTGCGCCGGCTTGCCGCACCCTTATCTTACATGCTAGTGTTTAAGAACACTTCGAACCAAGAAACCGCCAAGCCGGGAGAGGATTTTAGCCATGGCCACGATGCGCGCCGCGCGCCTGCACAAGATCGGCGGCGCGATGTCCGTCGATACCATCGACATCCCGACGCC
>CAIUCF010000102.1 GCA_903897565.1 uncultured Rhodospirillales bacterium
AGGCATCTCCCAAACATGGACGATCAGCGGATTGAAGCGCGGCCGACCCTTGGCCGCGAAGATCGCGGCGACGGCGGTGTCAGAGGTCGCATCGCCGCCGAGGCCGTAGACGGTTTCGGTCGGGAACGCGACCAGCTTGCCGGCCCTGATCAGGGTCGCGGCGCGGGCGATGGCCGCGTTGCCGGTGACCCAATTGCCCAAAGGCGAGATCGGGTCCGGCGGCGGTGAAAGGGGCAGAGGTGGCGTCGACACGCGTTCCAGTTCCTGTTGCCGGCGAATTGCAAGGCTTTGATGCGGGTGCGCCGTTTCCCGTCTCGACCACCCCGGCGACGCCCTGTACGCTGATGATATCGGGATGGTTCACCGCGCTATTTCGCACCTGCGAAATGAACCCGAATTGCGTCATACTATAGCCGTCGAATGTTCTGGCTACCAATTCGAAAAGGGAAACCCGCATGGCTGCACGCGTCATCACGGTCGCACAACAGAAGGGTGGTGCCGGCAAGACCACGGTGACGGTTCATCTCGCCCTGGCGCTGGCCGCACTTGGCGAGAAGACGGCACTGATCGATATCGATCCGCAGGGCAGTCTTTCCCATTGGTACCGGTTGCGGCAGGCGGCGCTCGGCATCGGCAAGACAGGGCTCGTGGTGACGGATGTCCACGGCTGGCGCGTCAGCGGCGAGATCGACCGGCTGTCACGCGAGTGCAAATACATCCTTGTCGACTCGCCCCCGCATGCCCAGACCGAAGCCAAGGCCGCGATCCGGTCGGCCGATCTCGTCGTCATCCCGGTGCAGGCGAGTCCGCTCGATCTCTGGGCCACCAAGCCCACGGTGGATATCGCCAAGGATGCCAAGGTGCCGGTGATGCTGCTGCTCAACCGCCTGCCGATCAAGAGCCCGCTACAGGAAGAGGCCGAGCGCATCCTCGGCGAGATGGGCGTGCCGGTCGCGCGCGCGCGGATCGGTAATCGCGTCGGCTTCGCCACCAGCATGAACGAGGGCCGCGGCATCGGTGAACTCGCACCGAAGAGCGCCGGGGCCCGCGAAATGCGAAATCTCGCGCTCGAAGTCCTCGAGATGCTCGCCGGGCACCATCCCCGTTAAGCGACCCAGCTGCGCGTTTGTTCCCCGGTCTCGACACGACGCGCGTTTGTCGGCATGTTCCCGTCGCATTCTTTGCGACTGCGACGAATGCGCGTGCTGAGGTTGTCTGGATGATGGGGAGGATGTTCGATGGAAAGTCTGATGCGCGGCTACCAACGTTTCATGGAGCGCTACTGGACCGAGAATCGCGACGTCTTTCAGGCACTCGCCGCGAAGGGCCAGGCGCCTCGGGCGATGGTCATAGCCTGCTGCGATTCGCGCGTTTCCCCTGAGGTCATCTTCGACACCGAGCCGGGCGAAATCTTCGTCGTCCGCAACGTCGCCAATCTGGTCCCGCCCTACGCCCCCGACAGCGACAATCACGGCACCAGTGCGGCGCTGGAATTCGCCGTGCGCAAGCTGGGCGTTTCCCACATCATCGTCATGGGGCATTCGTTGTGCGGCGGCATCCGCGCGCTGGTCGAGGACAATCTGACCGATGACGATGATTTCATCGGGCCATGGATGAAGATCGCGACCGTGGCGCGGGAACGCTCGCTCGCCGCAGCCGACGGTGTGGTCGAGACGGCACGGCAGCTTTGCGAGCATGAGAGCATTCGCGTGTCGCTCTCCAATCTGCTGACGTTCCCCTGGATCCGCGAGCGCGTCGAACACGACGACTTGCAACTCCACGGCTGGTTCTTCAATATCGACACCGGAACGCTCGAGCAGATCTGACGCCTTCGGCCGGAACGGCGGATGGCGCGGTCAGGGCTGTGCGTTTGGTCGCGGGCTTCGCCGGCTGCGCAATCGGCCCGCACGCTTGTGATCACGAAATTCTGGTGCTAGAACAATACAATAACAACAGATGTGGTATTCGAGCTCGCAAAGCGGTGCTCGATCAGAAGTGGGGCGAACGTGTCGGGAAAGCTGAACACGGTTGAATCGGAAACCCAAACCGGCTTCGCCGGTGGCGATGACGGTCGAGGTCCTGCACGCGGGCCTACAATCTCATCCGATGCCTGGACGACGCCTGAGATCCTGACCGCCCTGTTCGATCGCCTCGATATCGGTGTCGTCTGGTTGGCCCCGGACGGTGCGATGCGGTCGCAGAATCGGGCCTCGTATCGCTTGCTCGACGGCTTGCTGGCGCGGGCGCGACAGGCAGGCAACGAAGAAGCGGGCGATGTCCTCGATGGTGACGGCGCACCCCTCCCGCCGGCGCGAGTCGCCGCGCAGATCGGCATCGGCAGCCGCGATGCGATCGCCGGCCGGGTCGTCGGTCTGACGGCGGGGGACAAACAGATCCAGTGGGTGTCGCTCGATGTCTTCCCCGCGTCGACTCTCGGCGCGATGCTGGACGGTACCGTGATCGTCGCCAGCGACGTCACCGAGCAGCGGGTGCGCTCGAAGCGGCTCGAGGTCGCCCTCAAGATCTTCCAGGTCGCGACCCAGGGCTTCTTCCTGCTCGACCAGGACGGCCGGATCATTGCCGCCAATGAGGCGAGCGAGCGGATCACCGGCTATGTCGAAGCCGAATTGACCGGGCTGTCGCCGCTGTCGTTCTGCGTGCCGGACATGCGCGCGGCGCTCCAGGATGCGGTGGAGCAGAGCCTGCGCGCGAGCGGGGCGTGGGAGGGCGAATTTACCGCGCAACAGAAGACCGGGGCATCCTATCGCCTGTGGTGCTCGCTGACCGCTTTCCAGAATCCCGTCGGCGAGATCGAATATTCCATCGCGACGATCTCCGACATCACCGAGAAATGGGCAGCTCAGGAGCGGATCAGCTTCCTCGTCAACTTCGATCCGCTGACCGAGTTGCCGAATCGCGGCATGCTCGACGGCTGGATGGATTTCGCGACCGCCGAGGCCCGGCGCCGCCAGGGTCGACTGGCCGTGCTGTTCGTCGATCTCGACAATTTCAAATGGGTCAATGATTCGCTCGGTCATCATGTCGGCGATCTGCTGCTGATCGAGGTGGCGCGCCGGGTCAAGCTTGTGGTGCGGGAATCCGACATCGTCGTGCGCCAGGGTGGCGACGAATTCATCGTCGCGCTGCAGGGTCTCGTCGACGGCCGCGAGGCATCGCGCGTCGCCGAGAAGCTGCTGGCCTCCTTCGGCCAGCCGGTCGTGATCGACGGCCATCGCCTCCATGTCGGCGCCAGCATCGGCATCAGCATCTTTCCCGAGGATGGCGGCGACAAGGACGAGTTGCTGAAGAACGCCGACGCCGCGATGTACGAGGCCAAGCGGGCCGGGCGCGGGCAGTATGCTTTCTACTCGCCGATTCTCAACGCGCAGGCGGTGTCTTACGCCAAGCTCGCCGCTGCGCTGCGGACCGCGGTGATGCGCGGCGCCTTCGATCTCGTCTTCCAGCCTCAGGTCGACGCCAGGACCCGCAGGATCACAGGGCTCGAAGCGCTGATTCGTGCCCAGGATCCCGAACTCGGGCCGCCCTCGGTGTTTATTCCCGTCGCCGAGCGGACCGGGCTGATCAGCGACCTCGGCGAGTGGGTCATCGTCGCCGCCTGCCGCCAGATCCGGCAATGGCTCGACATGGGGTTCGAGCCGCCGAAAATGGCGATCAATGTCTCGTCACTGCAACTGCGCTCGCAGAGCCTGACCAAGACGATCGGCGAGGCGGTGGTGTCCTCGCGCATCCCCCATCGCAGTCTCGAGATCGAAATCACCGAAACCCTCCTGATGGAACGTCTCGACGAGGCACGCGAAGCGCTGGCCTGGCTGCGCCAGCACGGCATCGTCGTCGCCATCGATGATTTCGGGACCGGATACTCCAGCCTCGCCTATCTGCAGAGTCTCCCCATCGATCGCCTCAAGATCGACGGCTCGTTCGTGCGCGAGCTCGGCAATGGCGGCGGCGGGGTCGTGGCCCGGGCGATCCTGAGCCTCGCCAAGAGCCTGTCGCTGGAGGTGGTCGCCGAGGGCGTCGAAACCGAGGCACAAGCCGAACTGCTGGTAGAACTTGGCTGCGGCTATTTCCAGGGCTACCTGTTCGGCCGGCCGATCACCGCCGACGAGGTGCCGGAATTCTGTGGTTGGGGCGGTTCTCGCGCGCCGTGACGGCCGATCACCGCTTGCCATCAACTTGGCGGTATAGTTATCGGCACTATCGACTTGCCGCCTTTGCACTTCGGTGACAAGAGTAACGCTCGATGGTTCATTCACTGGTGTAACGATGGTCGATCAGCAATCTCTAAGCCGCACCCCGCGTGGCAAGAACGGGGAAGTAACAGCGGTGCCTGTCCCGGTCACCGAAGAAATGCCGGACGATCTCGGCGCGGTCATCGGCAATAATCTGCGTCGGCTGCGTCAGCACCGTGGGTATTCGCTCGAGACGCTCGCCAAGAATGCCGGCGTCAGCCGGGCGATGGTCAGCCAGATCGAAGCCGGTCGCAGCATGCCGACGATCGGATTGCTGTGGAAGATCGCCCGCGCGCTCGAAGTGCCCTTCGCGGCCCTGACGCGCAGCGGCGAGGTCGAGACGATTACCGTGCTGTCCGCGGACAAGGTCAAGATCCTGACCTCGAAGGACGGCAACTTCACTTCCCGCGCCCTGTTCCCCTTCGACAGCGAACGCCAGGTCGAGTTCTACGAGCTCACTCTCGCGCCGCTGACCACCGAAGACGCCGAGCCGCATGCGCCGGGAACAACCGAGAATCTGGTGGTGGTCAAGGGCCGCCTCGAGATCGTGGTCGGCTCGGAATCGCGAATTCTCGAGCCCGGCGACGCCGTTTTCTTCGCGGCGGATGCGCCGCACGCCTATCGCAACCTCTCGAACGAGACGGCGCTGATCTATCTCGTCATGACGTATGTGCAGCGGCAGAGCGCGACGTAAGAAGCCAGATCGAGACGAATCAACGATACTCCTCGTCGTCATTCCCACGAAGGCGGGGATGACGGTTGCCTAGTCGCGACTAAGTTGACCATGGCGGGAAGTCATTCAACGGAATCCCGATCATCTTGTGGGTCTGCAGGCTGAGGCGCCAGCGCGGGTCGGCGTGGCACAGGTCGAGCGCCAGGCGGGTATTGGCCGCGCGCGCCGGGCCGTCCATCGGCTGCAGCAGGTGATGGCGGAAATCCAGCGCCGCCAGCGTGTCGAGGTCAAGTCCCGGCTGCGGCACGACCAGTTTCAACTCGTGACCCCGGGTCTGGAGCAGCGGGTTGCCGGCTTTCGGGCTGACGCAGATCCAGTCGAGCCCGGTGGGCGCCGCGATCGTGCCATTGGTCTCGACCGCGATTTCGAAGCCTTCCGCGTGCAGCGCCGCGATCAGCGCC
>CAIUCF010000103.1 GCA_903897565.1 uncultured Rhodospirillales bacterium
GGCGGTGGCCAAGCTGCTGAAGGCGCTGGTCGAGAAGGAGCAGCCGAGCCTGGTGTTCCTGGGCAAGCAGGCGATCGACGATGATTCCAACCAGACCGGGCAGATGCTGGCGGCGCTCTTGGGCTGGCCGCAGGGCACGTTTGCCTCGAAGGTCGTGGTCGAAGGCGACCGGGTCGCGGTGACGCGCGAAGTCGATGGCGGTCTGGAGACGGTGTCGCTGGCGCTGCCCTCGATCGTGACGGTGGATCTGCGTCTCAACGAGCCGCGCTATGCGTCGCTGCCGAACATCATGAAGGCGAAGAAGAAGCAGCTGGACGTGGTGACGCCGGACGCGCTGGGCGTCGACGTGACGCCGCGGCTCAAGGTGCTGAAGGTGGCGGAACCGCCCAAGCGCCAGGGCGGCGGCAAGGTGGCCTCGGTCGCCGAACTGGTGGACAAGCTGAAGAACGAAGCGAAGGTGATCTGAGATGGCCATTCTCGTTATTGCGGAGCATGACAATAGCTCCCTGAAGCCCGCGACCCTGAACGCGGTGACCGCGGCGGTGGCGCTGGGCGGCGATATCCATGTGCTGGTGGCGGGCTCCAACGCCAAGCCGGCGGCCGATGCCGCGGCGGCGATCGCGGGCGTGAGCAAGGTGCTGCTGGCCGATGCGCCGCAGTACGAACATGCCCTGGCCGAGGTGGTGGCCCCGCTGGTCGTAGGCTTGGCCCCCGGCTACGGCCATATCCTGGCGACGGCGACGAGTGCGGCCAAGAACCTGCTGCCGCGGGTGGCGGCCTTGCTCGACGTCGCGCAGATCTCGGATATCTCCGGCATCGTCTCGGCGGATACCTTCGTGCGGCCGATCTATGCCGGCAATGCGCTGGCGACGGTGCAGTCGTCCGACGGCATCAAGGTGATCACGGTGCGCGGCACGGCGTTCGGCGCGGCCGCGGCGACCGGCGGTTCGGCGGCGATCGAGACCATCCAAGCCGGTCCGGCGACGGATGCGGCGAAATTCGTCGGCCAGGAGCTGTCGAAGTCGGAGCGGCCGGAGCTGACGGCTGCCAAGATCGTGGTCTCGGGCGGGCGCGGCATGCAGTCGGGCGATAATTTCCACCTGCTCGACCGGATCGCCGACAAGCTGGGTGCTGCGGTGGGCGCGTCCCGTGCGGCGGTCGATTCCGGCTTCGTGCCGAACGACTACCAGGTCGGGCAGACCGGCAAGATCGTGGCGCCGAATCTGTACATTGCGGTCGGCATCTCGGGCGCGATCCAGCATCTCGCCGGGATGAAGGACTCCAAGGTGATCGTGGCGATCAACAAGGACGAGGAAGCGCCGATCTTCCAGATCGCCGATTACGGCTTGGTGGGCGATCTGTTCAAGATCCTCCCCGAACTGGCGACCGAACTCGAGAAGTAAGAGACCCGTCGACCACTCGAGCCGTCATCCCCGCGCAGGCGGGGATCCATCTTTGCCCGAAATCGGGTATCTGCGCGATGGACCCCCGCTTGCGCGGGGGTGACGAATTGAGGGAGGGCAGAGGATTACGTGAAGTCTTCCTCGCGGAACTCGACGGCCTCAACCGGTGCGCCGTTTTCCTCGCCCTTGCGCAACTCGGCGCGGCGGATTTTGCCCGAGACCGTCTTCGGCAGTTCCGCCATCAGGGCGAGCCGGCGTACGCGCTTGTAGGGTGCGAGGCGGGCGCGGGAATGGGCGAAGATCGAGGCTGCGGTCGCGCGATCGGCAGCGACGCCGGCCGCGAGAATGACGAAAGCCTTCGGCATCGACAGCCGGATCGCGTCCGGCGTCGGCACCACCGCGGCTTCGGCCACGGCAGGGTGTTCGAGCAGGATGCTCTCGAGCTCGAACGGGCTGATGCGGTAATCCGAGGATTTGAACACGTCATCGGCGCGGCCGACGAAGGTCAGGTAGCCCTCGGCATCGCGTGACGCGATATCGCCGGTGTGATACGCGCGGTCGCCGAGCCGGGGCGCGGCGCCCTCGACCTCGTAGCCGAGCATCAGCGCTGCGGGCTTGGACTCATCGAGCGGCAGACAGATCTCGCCCTCTTCCGCCTCGTTGCCGTCGAGATCGAGCAGTAGGTGGCGATAGCCCGGCAATGGCCGCCCCATCGAACCGATCTTGAGCGGCTGGCCCGGCGGGTTGGCGATCTGGGCGGTGGTCTCGGTCTGGCCGAAGCCGTCGCGAATGGTCAGGCCCCAGGCGCGCTGGACCGACTCGATCACTTCGGGATTGAGCGGCTCGCCGGCGCTGCACAGCTCGCGGATGCCGGTTTTCCACTGCGACATGTCTTCCTGGATCACCATGCGCCAAACCGTCGGCGGCGCGCACATGGTCGTGACGCCCTTCTCCGCCAGGACGCCGAGCAGGCGCTGCGCGTCGAAGCGGGGCTGGTTGAGCAGCAGGATCGTCGCCCCGGCGCACCAGGGCGCGAAGAAGCTGCTCCAGGCATGCTTGGCCCAACCGGGCGAGGAAATGTTGAGATGGAGATCCCCTGGCTGCAGGCCCAGCCAGTACATCGTGCTGAGCGCGCCCACCGGATAGGAGCGATGCGAATGCATCACCAGCTTTGGCTTGGCCGTGGTGCCCGAGGTGAAATACAGCAGCAGCAGGTCGTCGGCCCGGGTGGGCGCGTCGGGCGTGAAGCTTGCCGGATAGGCGCCGGAGAAGGCGTCGTTGAGGTCGTGCCAGCCCGGGGTCGCACCCTCGGCCGAGATGCGGCCGAGCGAATTCGCAGCGGCGAGGCCGTCGAACTTCGCGGTCTGGCCGGCGTCCGCGACGATGAAGCGGACGCGGCCGCGGATCAGCCGATCCTCGAGCTCGTTGCCGACCAGCAGCGGCGTCGCCGGGATCACCACGGCGCCGAGCTTCATGGCGGCGAGCATGGTATCCCAGAGCGAGACGACATTGCCGAACACCAGCAGCATGCGGTCGCCGCGCTTGACGCCGAGGCTGCGCAGATAGTTGGCAACCCGGTTCGACCGCTCCGCCATGGTCGCGAAGCTGTACGAGACATCCGCTTCCTCACCGTCGACGAAGCGCAGCGCCGCGCGGTTCCGGCTCTCCGGCTCGGTGGCGAGGACCCCGTCGAACCAGTCGAGCGCCCAGTTGAACTCATTCAGGACCGGCCATTTGAATTCGGCATAGGCGGTCGCGTAGTCGGTACGGTAGCGGAACAGGAAGTCCCGGGCCGCGCGGAAATTCTCGGCGCTCATCGCTGTGTCGCCCCGATCACTCGGCGACGAAATCGCGGACGAGGCGATTGAACGCCGCCGTCTTCTCGATCTGGGTCCAGTGACCACACTGGCCGAAGACATGGAGCTGTGAGCGCAGGATCAACTGATTGAAGCGGATGCTGCTTTCAACCGGCACGACCAGATCCTCGCGGCCGTGGAAGATGAGGGTTTCATGCGGCAATGCCCGGATGTCGTCCTCGTCGTTGGCGAGTGCATCGACCCAGCGTTGGCGTGGCGCCGGGAACATCTGCGAGAAGGTCTCCTGGAAGCCGGGCTGGATGCTCGCCTGATAGCGCAGCCGGGCGAGTTCGTCGTTCACCAGGTTGCGGTCATAGGCGAAGATGTCGAGTAGCTTGCGCATGTTGTCGATCGAGGGCTGGTAGCCCCAGACCGCTTCGAGCGCCGGGGTGATCGGGAATTTCAGGCCGGCGGCGCCCATCAGCACCAGCTTGTTGACACGATCGGGATAGCGGATGGCGAAGGCCAGCGAGATTGCGCCGCCGAAGGAATTGCCGACGAGATTGACCTTATCGAGCTTGAGCGCGTCGACGAAGTCGAGCAGCTGGCGGATCCAGTTCTCCTTCACATAGGAGAAACCCTCTGGGCGATCGGTGAAGCCGAAGCCGACCATGTCGGGTGCGATCACGCGGTTGGTCTTCGCCAGTTCGGGAATCGCGAGGCGCCAATTGGCCCAGCCGGAAACACCGGGACCGGAGCCGTGGATCAGCACCAGCGGCGTGCCCGCGCCCTGATCGTGATAATTTGTATTGAACGATCCGGTCTTGATGCTGTTGGCGATTTCCGGCGAGGCTGACATGGTATGCGGTCTCCGTTAGCTGGCGGCGGTTGGGCCTTGTTGTTCGGGTCGATCAGGGTCCGGTCTGGACGAAGCCTTCGGGAACGGAGCCCCACATGCAGAAGCTGGTGGGCTCGAAGCCGAACTGCCGCGGCCGGTGCGAGCCCTCATCCTGGATCTCGTCGACGCCACAGGAATACTCGAATATCACCCCGTCCGGCCCGACGAAATACAGGAAGCGGGCCCCCGAGGTCGGATGGCGGCCCGGTCCGAACACGATCTTTACGTTCTCGCCGCGCAGGAAGTAATAGCTCTGCATGACGTCGTCTGGGCTCGCGACTTGATGGTTGATATGTTGAATCCCGGGCTTTTTCGACGGGACCAATGCCAGTTCGTGATGCATCGCCGTGATCCGCATCAGCGGGATTTCGGCGATGCGGTCACTGACTCGGACATTGCATACTTGCGTCCAGAACAACTCATCGCGCACCGGATCGGTCGAGTTGAGCCCGACATGGTTGAAACCGGTGATGCCGGCATCGCGACTCGGGAAATAGCGCCGGCCGCTGAGTTCCGGTCGGATGACGAGTTCGATCTGGTTGCCGGTCGGGTCGTTGAAGCTGATGAAGCCATGGACCCGGCGGGCGGCGGCCTCGGCGGCGGTGCCCTGCGTGACCCGGATCTTGAGCTCCTCCAGCACGCCCGCGGCGTGGATCAGGCTGGCATCATTGTCGACTTCGATCCCGAGCACCTGCTCGCTCGGATCGCCCTCGACATAGCACAGCGTATAGGCGCGCTGGTTGGAGCGCAGATAGAGCGCCTTGGGCTCGCGCTTGGCGACCTGCAGGCCGAGGATGCGGGTGGCGAAACGTTCCGCCTGATCGAGATCGCGTGTGCCGAGGCGGACATAGGTCAGGTTTCTGAGGTTGATCATAGTGCGGTCCTTCCGGCGAGGGGACGGGAGTCGACGTTCGGGCTTTCGCCAAAGCGCAGCTCGGGCACGGCGTCGCAGACGCTGCCCCAACTGCAGAGTGAGGTATTGTCTTCCGCGAACTGGCGCGGGCGATGGGTGAGGGGATCAATCTCGGCCATGCCGTGGCCCAGCGAATAGATCATGCCGTCGGGTCCCTGAACATGCAGGAAGACCTGGCCAGAGGCGGCTTGGCGGCCCGGTCCCTGGAGGATTCTGACCTGATGCGCGGCGAGGAAATGCCGGTTCTGCATCAGATGGTCGACGGTTTCCACCGCCAGACAGACATAGAGGATTCCGGCGCGATCGCTCGGGTGCAGCACGATGCGGTGATGCGCCGTGTCGAGGCCGAGATAGGTGATGTCGCCGACGCGATCGGAGACGCGGGTGCCGAGGGCGCGCGTCCAGAACTCGATATCGCGCGCGATCTCGGCGCTCCGCAGCCCGATACTCGCGAGACCGGCCACCCCGGAATCGATCGCCGGGAAGAAGCGCCGCGCATTCTGGCTGGGCGCGATGACGAGGTCGATCGCATTGCCTGAGCCGTCGCGGGTCAGGACGGCGGCACGGACCTGACGCTGTCGACATTCCGCCGCGTTCGCCGGGCGTGCCGCGAATCCTGCAGCCGAGAGGGCCGCCGTTGCGGCTTCCAGCGCCGCCGCATCGGCGAGCTCGATGCCGATAGCCTCGTCGCCGCCGTGACGGGGGATGAAGGCGAGGCGATGGCCCTGGTGATCCGCGCGTAGCAGGACGCTGTCGCCAGTCCCGCCCGCCCGCTGCAGCCCGAGCCGGGTCTCAGCGAAGGCCGCACTCGCTTCCGGCGAGTCCGCGGCGATGCGGGTATAGGCGAGGGCAAGGAACGGCGGGGGCGTCATCATGCGGAATTCAATGCGTCGCGGCCGGGGGCACAGCGCCGCTGACATGGGCGGCAATGTAGAGCCGGATCATCTCGCGCCACATCTCGAACAGCGCGTCGAGCTGGCGCGGATTGTCGTCCCACAGCCGACGGATCACCGCGCCGCGCACGATGTGCAGGGTCAGCGCGAGCAATTGCGCCGCGATGGTTCGCGGCAGTCCGGCCTCGACCAGAGCGTCGCGCCACGCTTCCTCGACCGGCAATCGCGCCTCTCTCGAGAGATCGAGCACCTGGGTGCGGATGGCCGGGTCGGTCGACGCGGACAGCACGATATCGACGGCGATCAGGAAGTGATTGCTGAAGAAGAACTCGCGCGCGTCCTCGATGATCCGCTCGAAGACGTCGCCGGAAACCGATTGCGCGCGGCGGCGGCTGACCTCGCGGACCTCGTCGAAGACATGGCGCAGCGTCGCGACGATCAGCTCCTGCTTGGTCGGGAAATGATGGAGCTGGGCGCCGCGCGACACACCGGCCACCGTCGCCACCTCCGCCGTGCGTAGCCCGGCATAACCTCGCTGCAGGATCAGCTGTGCTGCCGCCGCGAGAATGCGGCCGCGTGTTTCCTCTCGCCGCTCGCTCTGCGTCCGCCGCTGCCGGCGGATTGGTGCTGCCGGGGTCGGGTCAGGCATCGACATGGACGATGCCGTCGATGATCGTCACCGGATAGGTCTTGAGATCGCGCTCGCAGGGCATTGCGGTCGCCTTGCCGGTGGTGACGTCGAAGGCGCCGAAATGCCAGCTGCATTCGACCGTCTTGCCGATCAGCGTGCCTTCCTCGCTGAGCGAAACCTCGCCATGGGTGCATTTGTCGTCGGTCGCGTAGATCCTGCCGTCGACATTGTAGAGCGCGAGCGGGGTGCCGTCGGGCAGCGCCGACTTGACCATGTCGCCCTCCGGGATATCGGCGGCAGGACAAAGTGCTATGGAAGCGGACATGACGAACTCCGGCCTAAAGCATGGTGCTGCCGCCGTTGACGCTGATGACCTGTCCAGTCACGAAAGCGGCTTCGGCGGTGGCGAGATAGGCGACCATCGAGGCGACTTCCGACATTTCGGCGGCGCGACCCATGGGGATGACACTCAGGAACTTGGCGGCGAGATCGGGGAATTTCACAGCGATTGCTGCCAGTTGTTCGGTGTTGACGGCGCAGGGCGCGACGGTATTGACCGTGATGCCGTCCTGCGCGAATTCGCGGGCGAGTCCGGTGGTCAGGGCGTGGACCCCGCCCTTGGCGGCGTTGTAGGCGGCATGATCCCACAGCCCATTGCGCACAGAATCGGCGCCGAGATTGATGATGCGGCCGTATCCCTGACGTTTCATGATCGGCACCGCCAGCCAGCAGCACCACAGCGCCGTCCAGAGATTGCGGTCGATCGTCGTGCGCAAGGTCTCGGGCGTGTGCTCCAGGAAGGAGCGAATGATGCCGCCGCCGGCATTGTTGACGAGGATGTCGACGGTGCCGAAGGTCGTGACCGCGGTCTCGATCGTCGCACGGGCGACCTCCTCGCGGGCGAGATCGCCGACAGCAGTTGCCGGCCGCCGGCCGTGGGCGGCAAATAGCCGTTCGGCTGCCGTCTCCAGCGCGCCGCCGTCGAGATCGGCGATCACGAGTTCGGCACCGTCCTGTGCCAGACGATCGGCGATGGCGTAGCCGATCCCCTTGGCGGCGCCGGTGACGATAGCGATCTTGCCTGCGAGTGGTTTGCTCATGCTCGGTTTCGACCTTAGAGGATGATACTGACGCGACCCTGATCGCGCAGGCCTTCCGACGCAAGCACGGCGCGCTTCTCCCGGATCCGGAAGCTGCCCGATGTCGCGACCAGCTTGTAATATCCGGTGCCGAAATAGACGTTGGTGGTGCCGTGATTGGTCCGGTAGGTGATGAAGGCGGTGCTGACGTCGAGATCGTCGCCGTCCTCGGCGCGGATCCGGACGTTGCTGACCAGATGCCGCGTCTTGGAATGCGGGAACTCGACATGGGCCGTGCGCTTCATCAGCCGCTTGACGCGCTGCTCCAGGCGATAGCGGTCGTCGGCGACGTAGAACAGGTTATTGTCGGGCGACGCGTCATGGGCAACGTCGGTCGAGGGCACGTAATAATGGGCATCCTCGGTGAACAGGGCGAGCCATTCCGGCAGACGCCATTCATCGAGCAGGTCGGCTTCCAGGAACAGGAAATCCTCAACCTCTTGGCGGGTCACGCGTGTCATTTCCGTGTCTCCTGATCAGACGCCGACGACGCGGCGATTCCACTCGTTCCAATAGGCGCGCATCTGCGCCTCGTCGTCGTAGGACGGAACCTCCTTGCCCATGCCCTTGGATAGGTTGTTCCAGCGGGTTTCCTTGTTGTTGGCGTAGCCGCGCTGGCACTGCTCGAGTGCCTCGATATCGTCGGGCGTCGCGAAGCCGCCGGGGCCGAGGAATTCGAGGAAGTTGGTCAGGCGGTCGTGGCGGCGATGGGCGTTCTCGTCGACCGGGGCCAGCGCCCAGGCATTGATCAGCATGTGATCGGCAGCGACCGGATAGAACGAGCGCACCGTGATTGCCATGATGTCGTTGATGACCAGATTGGGGAAGA
>CAIUCF010000104.1 GCA_903897565.1 uncultured Rhodospirillales bacterium
AGTTCAACTGCGTGGTCAGCACCAACACCCGCGCCGTCGCGCTGTGGCAGCATCTGGGCTTCGCCGTGGTCGGGGTCCTTCCTCAAGCCTTCGCGCACCCTAGTTTAGGGTTTGTGGACGCGCTGGTAATGTTCCGCGCGCTCTCGGTATAAAGAGGCTCCATCGCGAGCGCCCGCCGACCGGGTTCCCAAACAGAGGTTCCGTCATGCCCTATGCCAGCCTGCGCGAATTCATGGCGCGGCTCGAATCCGCCGGCAAGCTGGTGCGGGTCAAGACCCCGGTCTCGACGGCGCTCGAAATGACCGAAATCCAGACCCGGCTGCTGGCCGAGCAGGGGCCGGCGGTGCTGTTCGAGAATGTGACGATGGCAGACGGGCGGCCGTCGCCGATGCCGGTCCTCGTCAACCTGTTCGGCACGGTCGAGCGGGTCGCCTGGGGCATGGATCGCGAACCGCATCAATTGCGCGAGGTCGGCGAGACCCTGGCGTTCCTTAAACAGCCTGAGCCGCCCGGCGGCTGGCGCGAGGCGCTGGAGATGTTGCCGCTGCTGAAGACCGTGCTGGCCATGAAGCCGAAGACGGTGTCGCGGGCGCCCTGCCAGGAAATCGTGCTGACCGGCGACGATATCGATCTTTCCCGCCTGCCGATCCAGGGCTGCTGGCCGGGCGAGCCGGCGCCACTGATCACCTGGCCGCTGGTCGTCACCAAGGGGCCCGGCGATACCCGCGAGGACGGCTACAATCTCGGCATCTACCGCATGCAGGTCACGGGCAAGAACACGACCTTGATGCGCTGGCTCAAACATCGCGGCGGCGCCCAGCATTACCGGCGCTGGGCCAAGGAGAAGGGCGCGGCGCTGCCGGCGGCGGCGGTGATCGGCGCCGACCCGGGCACGATCCTGGCGGCGGTGACACCGGTGCCGGACACCTTGTCGGAATATCAATTCGCCGGGCTGTTGCGGGGTCGCAAGGTCGAACTGGTCGACTGCAAGACGATCCCGCTGAAGGTGCCCGCCCAGGCGGAGATCGTCATCGAAGGCCATGTCATGCTCGACGAGTTCGGCGACGAGGGTCCCTACGGCGACCACACCGGCTACTACAATTCGGTCGAACAGTTTCCGGTGTTCCGCGTCAGCGCCATCACGATGCGGGCGCAGCCGATCTATCTCTCGACGTTCACCGGGCGGCCGCCCGACGAGCCCTCGGTGCTCGGCGAGGCGCTGAACGAGGTGTTCATCCCGTTGCTGTCGCAGCAATTCCCCGAGATCGTCGATTTCTGGCTGCCGCCGGAAGGCTGCTCCTATCGCGTCGCCGTGGTGTCGATCCGCAAGGCCTATCCCGGCCACGCCAAGCGGGTGATGATGGGGGTGTGGTCGTTCCTGCGCCAGTTCGTCTACACCAAGTTCGTGATCGTGGTGGATGACGACATCAACGCCCGCGACTGGAAGGATGTCATCTGGGCGATGTCGACGCGGATGGATCCCGGCCGCGACATCACGGTGATCGAGAATACACCGATCGATTACCTGGATTTCGCTTCGCCGGAATCCGGACTCGGCGGCAAGATCGGACTCGATGCCACCAATAAATGGCCGCCCGAGACCAAGCGCGAATGGGGCGAGAAGATCCGCATGGATCAGGAAATCGTCGACCTTGTGACCAACAAATGGACCGAGTACGGCCTGCCCGGTTCGGGCAAGCCGATCTGGAAATAGCCTCGTCGCCTGATTCGGGCTACGACATCAGGCAACTGCAGTAGGAGAGAGCATGACCACCCAAGACGCATCGCTGGATCTCCTGTCCGATCTCGTCGCCCGCGCCAAGCGCGCCGGCGCCGACGCCGCCGACGGGGTGCTCGCCGAGGGCGTGGGCGTCTCGCATGCCCAGCGGCTCGGCGCGATCGAGAAGCTGGAACGCGCCGAAGGCTATGACCTCGGCCTGCGCGTGCTCATCGGCAAGCGCCAGGCGATCGTCGCCTCCAACGACCGCTCCGCGCGGGCCCTGAACGAGTTGGTGGAGCGCGCCGTGGCGATGGCCAAGGCGGTGCCGGAAGATCCCTATTGTGGCCTCGCCGATCCCGACCAAATCACCCGCGACTGGCCGAAGCTCGACAGCGTCGATCCCGATGAGCCGGCGCCCGAGGTGCTGATCGAGCGCGCCAAGCGCGCCGAAGAGGCCGCGCGAGCCGTCAAGGGCGTTACCAATTCCGAGGGCGCCGAAGCGGGTTGGAGCTTTTCCCGGGTCGCCATCGTCGCCTCCAACGGCTTTGCCGGCGGCTATGCCGGCTCGGGCCATAGCGTCAGTGTCAGTGTGCTTGCCGGCGATGGCGATTCCATGGAGCGCGACTACGACTGGACCAGCGCCGTCTATGGCGCCGATCTCGAAGATTCGGCGGTGATCGGGACGCGCGCCGGCGAACGCGCGGTCAAGCGGCTCGGCGCGCGCAAGGTCGAGACCGGCAAGGTCCC
>CAIUCF010000105.1 GCA_903897565.1 uncultured Rhodospirillales bacterium
CCGAGCCCGAGCATCAGGCGGAACAGCAGCGCGGCGTCATCCGGCATCGCGTCGAGCGGGAACTGCGCGCAATATTCGAGCGCTTCGGCGCCGCGCGCCGTCGCCACGTCGTAGAAGCGGCGGATGCTCGCCATGTCGGCCGAGGCGCGGGCATACATCCGCGCGTTGACCGTCGGCCCGGCCCACTGGTCGACGAAGGGCTCCAACTCGGCGAAGCCCGGCGGCAGGGTGGTGCGCACGCTCATGCCATGGCCTCCTCGGCGGTATCGGCATCGATCCATTTCAGCAGCTGCTCGACCGAATGACGGATGCCGACCTCGCTGTCCTGGATCTGCATGAAATCCTTGCCGCCGGTATCGATACCGCGCTGGGTCCGGGCGACGTTGTTGAGATCCTCGAGCACGATCTCGGCGACGCGGCCGACATAGAGTTCCTGCTGGAACCGCTCGTACACGGTGGTCGCCTGCGGCACGTAGAACCGTACCTCGTAGCGGCAGGTATTCGGCAACGTCGGCCAGAACTGATGGGTCCAAAAGCCGCCGGGGCCGCAATCGATATGGGTGTGCGGGAACAGATGATTGACGTCCATCGACCAGTTGCTCGAGCGGGTCGGGTTGACGGCAACATGCTCCAGAAACGCCTTCGCCCCGTCGGTGGTCGCCGCCGCGATCACGCTGCCGGTGGCCGCCGCGCTATAGGCCAGCGCCTCGACCTTGTTGTCGGGATTGGCGACGTATTCCGGATTGCCGTACATCGACACTGCCTGATGGATGCCGAGCTTGCGGGCATCGAGCAGCCGGGCGAACGGGTTGGCCTTCGACGAGAAGGTCGTGCCGATCGTCTTCGGGTGGATCACCGGGATGTGATAGGTCTCGATGAAGGCGTCCATGACGACCTTCCAATTGGCGTCGAGATCGGCGGTGAGCACGACCGGGGTCGAAGCCGCCTGGTATTTCAGGTTTGCCAGGTGCGCCGCGAAGGGCCCGAGGAAGGTGGCGAGCGACACTTCCGGCTGGCGCTGGAGATTGACGAAGATCCAGCCCTCCCAGGTCTCGGTCGCGATCGCCGACAGCCCGCAATTGGCCTTGTCGATGCCGAAGAAGCTGGGCTCGTCGGGAATGCCGAGCAGGCGGCCGTCATTGGCGTAGGTCCAGCTGTGATAGGGGCACGTGAACCGTGAAGCATTGCCCTTGGCGGTGGCGACGACCTCGCTGCCGCGATGGGAGCAGGTATTGTAAAAGCCCCGGATCCTGCCGTCCTTGGCATGGCTCAGGATCACCGAGACGCCGTTGGTCGGGATCGACTTGACGACGTAATCGCCCGGCGCCGCCAGTTCCTCGATCCGCGCCAGCATCAACCAGGCCCGCGCAAACACCCGGTCGCGCTCGGCGGCAAAGAAACTGGCGGAGCGATAGGGCTCGAGCGGCACCGGCGTGGTCGCGAGGCCAATGCCGCGGGTAAAGTTGGTGGTGGTCCCCGTCGCGATGGCGTCCTGGGTCATGAAGCGCATTCCTCCGCGGGCGAGTGCTGCCCCTTGGCGATTTTGCCGGAGGCTAATTGATCCTGACCGCCTGGTCAAGATTGGCTCGAGCTTTTGTCTTGACCAAATGCTCAACTTGGCTAGAAACCTGAAGGCAGAAACCACGACAAGAACCACGGCGCCACGCCGCTGCAGGAGAGGGCATCATGAAGATCGCGCGCTACAGCCACCAGGGACAGACAGGGATCGGTGTCGTTACCGGCGACACGCTCCATCCGATCGCCGGCGCGCCCGGCATGATCGCGCTGATTGGCGATTTCGCCTCCTGGCGCGACCGGATCGCCGCGCTTGAGGCCGCATCCGGCGGCATTCCGTTATCGCAAGTCAAGCTGCTGTCGCCGGTCGAGCGCCCCGGCAAGATCATGGCGATCGGCCTCAACTACGCCGATCACGCCGCCGAAGCCGCGATGGAACTGCCGACCGAGCAGCTCTGGTTCGCCAAGGCGGCCACCGCCATCAACGGCCCGTTCGACCCGATCGACCTGCCCAAGGTCTCGACCGCGCTCGATTACGAGGCCGAACTGGTGATCGTCATCGGCAAGCGCTGCCGCCATGTCAGCCGCACCGACGCGGCCTCGGTGATCTTCGGTTTCTGTGTCGGCAACGACGTCACCGTGCGCGACTGGCAGTTCAAGACCAGCCAGTTCATCCTCGGCAAGTCGTTCGACACCCATGCGCCGGTCGGCCCCTGGATCGTCACCGGCGACGCCATCGACCCGTCGAACCTGGAGATCAGCTCCTGGGTCAACGGCGAACGTCGCCAGCATTCCAACACCAAACATTTCATCTTCGATTGCGCCGCCGTGATCGAGCACCTCTCCAAGGCGATGACCCTGGAGCCGGGCGACCTGATCTTCACCGGCACGCCTGCGGGTGTCGGCGCCGTGATGAAGCCGCCGAAATGGCTGGTCGAAGGCGATGTGGTCAAGGTCGAGATCGCCGGCATCGGCGCCATCGAGAACCGCGTCGCGCCTGAACCGAACCGCCTCTGACATCCTTCGATCGCAAAGCCGCTTGACGCAGCTTCGCGATCGGGGCAAATAATCATCCTGACCAAATGGTCTAGATGAGATGCAGGGCGAACGAACCGCCCGCGAGGAAGCGCCGTGACGATAATTTCAGCCCGCGATCCCCGGATCGCCGAACCTTGCCGAGGAAGCCACGCGGTATGACCGAAACGATCCAGACCCCCGTCCTGATCTCGGGCGCCGGGCCGGTCGGAATGACCCTGGCGCTGGAACTGGCGCGCTACGGTGTGCGCTCGATCCTGGTCGAGCGTAATCCGACCACGACCCGCCATCCCAAGATGGACCTGACCAATGGCCGCTCGATGGAGCTGTTCCATCGTCTCGGCCTCGAATCGAAGCTGCGCGACGTCGGCGTACCGCGCGAGAATTGCTTCGACATCTCGTGGATCACCAGCTTCGCCGGCCACGAACTCCATCGCTTCAAATATCCCTCGGCCAACGAGGCCCGGGTCCACATCGCCCAACGCAACGACGGCAGCCAGGCCAGCGAGCCCGGGCTGCGAGTCAGCCAGATCGTCATCGAGCCCGTTCTCAAGACTGCCGTCGACGCCAATCCGCTGATCGATGTCCGCTTCGGCACCGCCTTCGAGCGCGTGATCGAACAGGACGAGACCGGCGTCACCTCGGAGATCCGGCCCCGCGACGGCGCGCCGATCCGGGTGCGCAGCCAGTTCCTCGCCGGCTGCGACGGCGGCGGCAGCACCGTGCGCCGCGAACTCGGCATCGAGATGGACGGCCAGTTCGAGGTCGCCGGCGCCTATATGGTGCATTTCCGCTCGACCGCGCTCGACGTGCTCAACCGCTGGGGCATCGCCTGGCACTACCAGACCGCCACCGGCACCCTGATCGCGCAGAACGACAAGGATACCTGGACCCTGCAGCGCTGGCTGTTCCCCGGCATGGACCCGGCACAGCTGCGGCCCGAGCAACTGCTCGAAGAATGGGCCGGCACCAAGTTCGACTATGAAATCCTGCAGGCCAACCCCTGGGCCGCGCATTTCGTCGTCGCGCAATCCTACGGCAAGGACCGGATCGCGCTCGCCGGCGACGCCGCTCACCAGTTCGTGCCCACCGGCGGCTATGGCATGAATTCCGGCATCGCCGACGCCATCAGCCTCGCCTGGATGCTGACGGCGCGGATCGAGGGCTGGGGTGTCAAGGACCTCCTGAAAGCCCATGATCTGGAACGCCGGCCGACCGCATGGTGGCATCTCCAGGCCTCGCAGCGCCACATGGGCGTACGCATGGAGATTGGCGGCGTCTATGCCGCGGCCGGCGACCTCGACGGCGAGGGGCCCGAGGCCTATGCCCGCCGCGCCGCCGCCG